>JADZDJ010000185.1 GCA_020851115.1 Pirellulales bacterium | reverse complement strand
GTTGCCGTCCGGTTTTGGCCCATGTTTTGGCCGATGGTTTTCTGGTAAACTGGATGATGATTCCACGAAGAAAATGGGTGAGTTGGAAGCCCCCAGATTCTCGCCAATCCAAGCAGAATTGCGTTGAAAAAACACCCAGCATATACCTGACCATTCTCTTTCATGATGAATTTACCGAACTATCGAGGCTGTGCGAATTCCCCTTTGACCTTGTTGGCACTTGCGACGGTTGGCGCTGGCTGGCTTTTTGCCGCACCTGGTAGTTCCGCGGTTGCTGGTGAGCAGCCCTATAAAATCCAATCGCCGGAGGGGGCAATCGAGGTTACCATTCGTACCGAAGGCGAGTTGACCTACTCCGTGAACATCCGCGGCCAAGAGATTGTTCAGGACTCAAAGCTAGGGCTTCGATTGCGCGACGGTCGGATCCTAGGCGCAGAAGCCAAAGTGCTGGACGCTGCTCGGCGGCAAGAAGACTCCACCTGGGAAAACCCTGCTGGCAAGCGGCGGATTGTTCGAAATCGGTACAACGAATTGAAACTCACCTTCGGCAAGCCGTCCGTCAAAGGCCAAAATTTTCAGGTCATTTTCCGCGTCTTCGACGATGGCGTGGCATTTCGCTACGAGTTGTTGTCGCAACCGGGACTGGAACAGTTCGTCCTCGAACAGGAACTCACGGAATTTGCTTTTACCGACGACTACACCTGTTTTGCCGGCGAGCATTCCGAGCAATTAAAAGCTGCCGATGTGAGGAAGAGGTTTCATGGTCCGCAGGAATGGGAATTCTTCCGTCGAAAGCTCTCCGATATCTCCGCCGAATCGGTCATTGGTCTGCCGGTCTTGGTCGAGACGCCGCGGGCTTGGGTTGCGATTGCGGAGGCCGACCTGCTGGACTGGGCTGGGATGTGGATTACTCGCGGCCAGGACGCAAGTATTCCCGATCGTTCGGCGTCGAGCGATAAACATGACTCCAGCAAGACTAGCCTCGCTCAAGCCCCGGCCGCAGGCTCCGAGAAGGAGTCGCCCCGGCCGGTTACCCTGGCAGTTAAACTTGCGCCGCGCTTGGATGGCCAAGGCCTGGTCAAAGGTGAAACGCCCCACTGTTCGCCCTGGCGGGTGCTGATGGTCGGGCAACAACCCGGTCGATTGATCGAAAGCGAAATCATTCGCAATCTCAGTACGCCTAGCAAGCTTGCCGATACCTCTTGGATCAAGCCCGGCATGATGGCTTGGGATAATTGGTGGACCACCGACACGATCATGGATACGGCCACGATCAAGTCGTACATCCAGTTCGCGGCCGATATGAGGTGGGAATATCAACTCATCGATTGGCTCTGGTACGGCGAACCGAACAAACCCGAGTCTGATATTACCAAAGCCATCCCTGCGCTCGATTTGGACGAGCTGCGCAAATTTGCCAAGAGCAAAGGCGTCCGACAGTGGTTGTGGCTCTACTGGTCCGATGTTGATCGCAATGACGCATACAAGAAAGCATTTCCCCTGTATGAAAAATGGGGCATCGCAGGCGTGAAGATCGATTACATGGACCGAGATGATCAGGAGATGGTCCATTGGTATGAAAAGATTGCCGCAGCGGCAGCCGAGCACCATTTGATGGTCAACTTTCATGGGGCCTATAAGCCATCCGGATTTGATCGCACGTATCCGAACCAAATCACCCGCGAAGGAGTGCTCGCCAATGAATACTCGAAATGGAGTAAGCGTATTACGCCGGAGCACAAGCTGACCCTGCCATTTACACGATTCTTGGTGGGACCAGGCGATTTTACCCCCGGTGGATTTCTGAACCGACAGCCACGAGTATTTAAGACTCAACTGCCAAACGCCGTACAAGGGACACGCGCGGCCGAGCTGGCTCTGTTTGTTTGTTTCGACAGTCCAATCGTGTGCGTTTGCGACCATCCCGACCACATTCGAGACCAGCCGGGAGCCGACTTTCTCAAGGTCGTGCCGACCGTATGGGATGAAACCAAAGTGCTCGACGGCGTTGTGGGCGAGCAGTTGGTGATGGTTCGCCAATCGGGCAACGATTGGTACCTCGGCGCTATGACCAACGGCGAGCCGCGAACCGTCGAAATTAAACTCGATTTTCTGGACGACGGCCCTTGGCAACTGACCCTCTGGCAGGATGCTGCCGACAGCAATGAAAACGCCGAACATCTCAACGTTAAGCAGCACAAGGTCCATGGCGGCGACAGGATCACGCTCACTCTTGCGCCGAATGGCGGCTGTGTGGGACGGTTTGAAAAGCAGTGAGTCCGTTGGGATTAGGATTTGGCTGCAAATTACTTGCTGTTTTTTACAAGTGCCTGGTGACCGCGCCACTTGTCTGCCCGTAGGTTTTTTAGGCGGGCCGCAGAAGGTCGCTGGTCACGTCCTGGTGCGGCGTCGAGAGCCTTTCGCACAACGAGCGATCGCTCGGCCTCAAGTGCTAGCCGTTGGTGAAATCGAATTGCGATGTAGTCCCGCCGGACGTGAAACTGGTCTTGGCCACGATAAAGATAAAATCGAGGAAATTGTTGACACCGGCGGGTGGGGTGATAAAACTCAATGCTTGCGAGGGAATTTTACAGAATAATGCCGGCATTTGCTGCCAGGGGCGGCAGGCCGCCCTGAACAGAAAAAGGTGCTCTGTGAAGATGTGCTTGCGATTTTGGCCTGGATGTACTCTTTCGGCGGTGCTATCGGCGGCCGCAGTGTTCATGATTTCAACGCCTGCGAAAGCGACGATTCGCCACTATTCCATCGTGCAAGCGGAAAGTCAGATTGCCGCATCGGGCGATGTGGCGAACTTGCCAATTGCCGGCCAGGGGGCAGGGGGGACGGGCCTCTCGACGACCTACACCGGCACGATTTCGGCCAATCGTACTACCACCGGCATCACCTTCCTTAATACCGTCCTCGACCCAACGACCGTCGACGCCGATGTCAGCGGAACGTGGAAACCGGGGGTTGGTGGCGGCGCAGGTTCAGCGCCGGGCGACTACGGCGGAAAGATCAACCTGGGAACGACGAATTTTGCAATTCGGGATTTGGTTGGGACATTTTTGAGCAGCGAAATCCCGGTTTCATCCGGCGGCTTTGACTTAAGCTCGATTTTGTTTTCCTTTATAGGAAATTCTGCCTTTGACTACAGTTATGACATTTTTCTCGTGGGAAGCGGGTCGGGGCGTCAATCGCTGGTTGGTTCCGACTTCACTTCGGGGCTGACCGGCAGCGGAACGATCAGCGCGGCCAATTTTGTCGAGAAATTGACCATTCCTGTCAATGTGACAATACCGTTTGAAGATCTTAACGGCATTGCGGCGCTGGACGGCCAGTTGACCCTGACCGGACAAGTGGTGGCAACGGCGATTTTGCCCATGACTCCCGGCGATTTCAACGGCGACGGCAACGTGGACGGCGCCGATTTCGTGGCGTGGCAAACGCACTTCCCGACGGCCAGCGGAGCGACGCTCGCGGAGGGCGATGCCAACGGCGATGGCGCTGTGGACGGGGCCGACTTTGTCATTTGGCAGACACATTTTCCATCCTCGGGCGCTGCTGGAGCCGCACCGGTTCCGGAACCCGCCACAGGAATGCTTTTGCTGGTCGGCGCATTGGCTGCGTGGCGGCGCAAGCGATCAAGCGGTGCCCGTAGAAAACATTGAGGCGATTAGCGGCCGTATCGTAGCTAGAATCGCCGCTCCAGCTTGTCGCAGCAATCGACGCGCAGTTGCGATGGTCTTGGGCTTTGCGCATGCGAAGCCTGCTTATGATGCAGGTCTTGGCTCAATCCGCGCTTCCAAGTTCGAAGTAAATCTCAATACCGGCCCAACTTGACATCCCCGAGGGCGGCATGGATGGATTCCGTCGTCGCCCGATATTCTTAGCCGTGTGGACTTTCTCGACGGAGGTTTCTGCGCGAAGTCGGTAATGCTTTGCATCGCGGCAGGTTGCGTTTTCTTCATATTCGTGAGAATTTCATGTGTCGACGAGCCTGCGCTGGGATTGGAAGAGGGAAGCCACATCTGCATCATCGGCAACGCGACCGACGAGCGAATGCAGCACGATGGCTGGCCGGCATCGCGCTCTGCCCGCAATTGAAGAAGCAACCGAACAAGCAAGACATTTGATGAAAACCGCTTTCAAGAAGCCAGCACCAAGGCGGATATCGTGCTGGCGTTCTTCGGCCATGCTGAATTTGCGGTCAGTCGTTTGTCGGCGGCAGGATTCTGGTTGCGAGGTGTTGTGGTGCAGATCGATCCTCCTTGTCACGAGCTAATGATCGGCGAAGGAAAGATTCGATCGATCAATCTTCGTAGGACGAGAGATGTGAACGATCTCGTCGTCGCCAACTACGGCGATAATAGGGCCGCGTGCCTGGCGGCGGCGGCATTTGACCTTCGCGGAACAGATAGCCGCCGAGAATTCGGTAGAACAGCAATAGAATGAATGCACCGCCCGTGCCGACGAGAAAACCGATCGGACTAATTGGCGTGACTCGCTGCTTGTCGTAGAAGAACGACAGCGTGCCACAGCCGATGACCGTGCCGCCGATGCCCATCAACAGCGTTGCCACAGCGCCGCCGGGATCGCGCCCGGGCATCACCGCCTTGGCCAGCAAACCGACGAGTGTGCCAAAGCCGATCCAGACCAACAGATCGTTGGCCACTTGCTGTACGGTCGCGGAAAATTCGGGGTCCATCTTTACGCGGAATATGCCCACAGACCAATTGGAAAAGCAGGAGTCAGCGGAGGAAGCAGAGATCGAAAACTACAAATCGCAATTGGCGTTGCTCAAGGTTCATCGCTCAAAGTTCATTGCTCTGCCCCGCAATTCCCTCGACGCAACTGACGTCTGAGTCGATGCCGCTTGGCGCAGCAAGCAACTCCGCTCAGACGTCAGCGCGAAGGGGTCGTCCCCCCCGACGCCGATCGACGGCCTGCCGCAACCTTCAACCTTACGGTTGACCCAGGGATCGCAGCCGACGGCAATCGACGCCCGACTAATTTGTGATAACTGCAGATCGCAATATGAAAATTGCAGATGGCAGTGATGATGGCAGATCGGACGATCGCTCATGTTTTGCATTCTGCAAATTGCAATTCCTGCTCTCTATGGCCTAGCTGCTGCTCGCGCCGCTTGCGTATCTCGGTATTCCTTTTGTGCCGCGGCTTCGCGAGTCAGCTTGAACTCCGGCCCGGCCGGAAAATATTGAATGTCGTCGCTGAGGTAATAAGGGCTGGGCAAACTTTGGCCGTTGTAATCGGCGGCACAGCCGCTCAGCCCCAAGCAGGCCAGCAATGCCGCTGAGCAGCGGGCGATTGTTCTGTGGTTCATTCGATTCAACAGGCTCATTCGATCACCTCATGGGGAAGCTGTCGGCATATCATCGGCCAACTTCCTTCGGCCGAATTGACGATCACTGGGCTTCGGTATCGCGCTATTTCTAATACACCGTGGTTGTGGGCGGCAGGACCAACACGAATGCGGCTTGAAAAGATTCGATCTTCGTCGTGCAAACGAACTACACTGAGGAGGCTTGGACCACGGAGATTTGCAGCAATGGCGGTTCGACCAGGACACCCGAACAGCCCGACGCGGCACTGAGGCCGGTTCGATCGCGGATCGCTGGACGGCCCGGTTCTCGCTACCGATCGTAGCCTGATAGTGCTGGTTGCACCCGCAGGACGCAAAGCTACTACAATCGTCAGAATCGTTATCGTCTGCCAAAGGGGGGCAACTTGCGTTCGTTTGGGAGAAATTGGGGAAATTGAGGACGGGACGACGCCCAGAGCTAGCTCGGCCAACACCTGGAACGGGAATGGGTCCATTTGACGACTCGAGGATTGCCCGCCGCGTTCGATCGTGAGGAATGACGTGAGCTGGACGCTGCCAACGTGGCGCTCCTTCATGGCAGAGCGTGAAACTGCGATCTACCGATCCACTACCTTTAGAAGCGCCAATTCGCCCCGCGTGGCGAAATTGGGTATGATGAAACTATCCACTCCCCACCTGGACCGCGCAGGAGGAACACGGCGCGATGAATCTCTTTCACTTGGCTCGGTTGATATCCATGGCCGTCTTACGGCGGCAACACGCCGCGATGGTAGTGGTGGCAATTCTGCTAGCAGCGACAGCTTCGGCGCCAGCGCAACTCATTAATGGACCGGGTATTCCTTCAGCCGGATTTCAACCGGGGTTGGAACTGCTTGCCGACGGCCAGTACCGCGAAGCGCTGGGCATCTTCAACACCGAATTGCAACTCGCTCATCGGGTTGGCCAGACGCGGTTCATCGACTCGATCTGCTACTATGCCATGATCGGTGAGTGCAACTATCGATTGGGCAATCTGCCCGCAGCACTCGACAATTTTGCCGCGGCGCTGCAAATCTATCGCCAGTATCCCGACTGGATGATTCGAGTGAAGTTCTCGGAATTTCCCCAGGTTCAGGCATTGAGCAATCCCGTCGTTGTGCCGTGGGGCCGAAGCAATCGCGGCAGCCACCCGGGAAATTTTTCGCAGAAACTGAATCTGCAAGTCGGCAGCTTGGCCGACGTGAACAACACCGTGCAACGTGGCGGAGCATTGGTGATGCCCCGAATCATGGCGGTCGATGTGCCGGAAGTGGTGCGCTGCGTCTGTCTGGCAATGAAGCGGCGGCGAGACATTCTTGGCCCCTTGGTCATGCACGACCCGTTCACCGACGAACTGATGGGGACGACGGCTCGCCGACTGGGGCCGCCGAATCACTGGTCGGAAGTGTGGATCGACATGCTGCAGGGCATGGCCTACAGTGTCGGCGGGCAGCCGCAACGCGCCGAGCCGATGCTGCAACGTTCGCTGATGGCGATGGGGCAGTTCGACCATCCACTCACAGGCATGGCCCTCGCTGAACTTGGGCAGATAGCGCTGCGTTCCAGCGATTTCAAAACGGCCGCAGGATACTTCGAAGAAGCGACGTATGCGGCCGCGCCCTATCGCGATGCCATCGTCATGGAAGAAGCATTTCGGCAATTGCACCTGGCCTATCTGTTGGCCGGCGACGCCACGACGATCACCCGCGCGCTGGCAATGGCCGTTCCATGGGCCAAGGCACAACAGTGGCAGGAATTGTATGCGTCGCTGATGCTGTTAAATGCAGAGACGATGGTGGTGGCAGGGCAAACGCAGCAGGCGGCTGGCTTATTGTCTGATGTGCAGAGAACGATTGGCCGGCGCGATATGTTTCTTTCCGAGATTGGCGGTCGGTTGAATTATCTCTCGGCGATCGTGAGTTACCAGCATTTTGCGATCCCAGCCGGCGACGAAGCGCTGAAGGCCGCGCTGATCTGGATGCGAAACGGAGGCTCGAAGTGGCTCTTTCAAATCGACTACGCCGACAAATTATGTGTGACCAACCCTGGCGGCAGATTCCGATCGAAAACTGCGATGGATTTGTACGAGCAATTGTTGCGCGATCCGACGCCGCACGATTGGGCCGTGCAACCGAGAGAATCGCTGGCCGTACTGACGACGCCTCACCCATTGCCTTTCGAACATTGGCTGGAAACGGCGACCGGCGGAATCGGACAATCAAACTCCGCTGAAATGGCCCTCGATGTGGCCGATTTGGCGCGCCGCCATCGCTTTTTCAGTACGATGCGCTTCGGAGGCCGGACGCTCGCCTTGCGATGGGTGCTGGAGGCGCCCGACGACTCATTGCCGAACTCAGCGCGTCTGCAGCGGCAGGAATTGCTCGTGCGGTATCCGAAATACGCGGAGGCTGCGGAGAAAGTGAAATCGCTTCGCGCCAAAGTGACCGCCCGCGGTCTGAGCGCCGACGCCGACAACGCCACCCACCTTGAAATGTCGAAGTTGCTCGCCGAATTGAAAGCAGCCGGCGACGTTCAAGAGGCCTTGCTGCGCGAAATCGCCCTGCGGCGCGAGGCGGCCGATATGATGTTTCCGCCGGTGCGGAAGATGAAAGATTTGCAGAAGTCGCTTCCCGCCGGACAGGCGCTGCTGGCGTTTTTTACGACCTCGCGCGCCACCTACGCGTGGCTCTACAGCTCCGACAAGTATGAGCATTGGAAAGTCGAGAACCCGACTCAGCTCAAGCAACGAGTGGTCGCGCTGCTGCGGGCGATCGGCAATTTCGACGGTACGCGGGAACTACAGGAGCAACAACTCAAAGACGATTCGTGGAAAGGGGCTGCCAAGGATCTGCTCGAAGCAATCTTCGGCACGAAAATTAAGCTTAACGACCAGCTTCAAGAGCTGGTAGTCGTGCCCGACGATGTGCTGTGGTACGTCCCGTTTGAACTACTGCCCGCTGGCGAAGAAAATCAGCCGCTGATCGTGCATTCGCGCGTTCGCTATGCTCCAACCGTCGGCCTGTCGCAGCCCGAACGCCAAGGTCGTAGACCCAATGCCGAATATGGCGTCGCGGTCGGCAAATTGCATCCCGGCGATACCGAAGAATTGCAATCGACGGCGCTGGCGGACATGCAGCGCGTAACGACCGGAGCGGTGGCGCTCCGGGGCGGCTGGACAACTCCGTCGCCGCTGCTGGGAACCGCGCTCGATGGATTGATCGTCTTCGAGGATACTCCTCCGAGTAAGGACTCCTTTGAATGGATCCCGCTGCCGTTGGATCGTACGAAAAAAGTGGGTGGCTTAGCGGAGTGGCTGTCGCTGCCGTGGAAGCGAATCGATCAGTATATATTGCCCGGATTTCACTCGGCTGCGGAAAATAGCTTGAAAAGCGGGCCGGCGATTCCTGGATCGGAATTATTTTTGGCAAGCACTGGCCTCATGGCGACTGGCGCACGAACCGTCTTGATTAGCCGCTGGCGGATCGGCGGCCAAAGCACGATTGATTTAATCCGTGAATTTGTGCAAGAGCTGCCCTCGATTTCCGCCAGCGAAGCCTGGCAGCGCGCGGTGCAACTACTTTGCGAGACACCGCTCGATCCTCAGCGCGAGCCGCGCGTGCATCGTGCCAGCAAGCCCAACTTGAAATGCGATGCTCCGTTTTTTTGGGCCAGCTATCTCTTGGTCGATACGGGAGTGACGCCGCAGAAAGTTGAGAATCCGGTCGTGCAAGCAGCGGATAACAAGCTGCCAGACGCCGGCAAGAAGTGATCGAGCATTCATGCACTACCAGTGAGCGACCGGTCCACGCGAATCAAAGGCCACGCCCTCAATTCGAGGTATTTTAGGCATTTGCCAAAGCGGCTTGGTTCCTCGGGTCGCCCACGGCAAACGTTGCTCTAGAGTTCGATGTGGAGGTGAAAACCGCCGCCGAACGACGGCACTAATTGGACTGGCCGCCGTACCTACAAGGGAAGCAGTGCGATCGCGTCGATCGCCGGTAGCATAATTCTCACTTGACCTGCGACCATGCTTTCTGGTTCGATGTCGTCTGCCAAGGCTCGTAAATCTTTACCTCTCCGGTAGTTAGGCGTCGGGCATGGCCGACGCAGCCGGCATCATTAGCCCTTCGAGGCAATCGCTTTTGTCGTATTTTTCAGTGGTGTTGCGTACCGCTGGTCGTGTACTCGAATGTGACGCCGACGGCGGCGATGGAGACTAACCCTATGACCGGGCGAACGGATGCGCCGCGAGCCTTGGTGCTCGACTCGCAGGAGCGAATGTGAAGGTTGATGAGCAGCTTAGCGACGAACAACTCGCGGCCGCGGCAGCTCGCGAGGGCTCCGATGGCCCGGCTTTCGTTGCGCTGGTCGATCGCTTTCGGGGCCGTGTGTGGGCAATATGCTATCGGCTTCTGGGGAACGAACACGATGCCAACGATGCCTCGCAGGAGGTCTTCGTGCGGCTATTTTTGCATCGGAACAAATTCGAAGGGCGATCGAAATACAGCACTTGGGTTCACGGCATCGCGGTGCGGACGTGCCTGTCCGTTCGCCGTGGCCGCGGCCGTCGGCAACGGCGAGAAACTCTGGCGGGTGATGAAACCATCGAGCAGCATTCGCCGCGCACCAAATCACCGGCAGCCGGCTTGTCGCTCGATTTGATGCAAATGCTCGACATCTTGGATGAAGAAGACCGGGCACTGTTGATTCTCAAGTATGCGGAAAACTACAGCCACGAAGAGTTGGCAGAGATTTTCAAGTTGAGCATTAGCGCTTGCAAGATGCGAATCAGCCGTGCGCGAGAAAAGATTCAGGAGCGATTTGGAGAAGAATACGAAGTGAAGAATGAAGCTTGCAAAATGCAAACTAAAGAGAAATAGATTGCGCCTTGCCTCTCGGATTTATTTTTTTCCAATTCGCAATTCGTAGTTTGTATTTTGCAGCCATTGACCTCCGTCAACCGACCACGGAAAAATGTCCGACCTATTTGAACAACTTGCCGAAGTGCCTGTGCCGCCGCCGCCGCCGCGGCCGGTTTTTGACCGATCACTGCACCAGCGCATCAATAGCCGTCTACTGGTTGGGCAGCTCGTCGATCTGTGCGTCCGCGGCTTCGCCTTCGCCTTGTGGCACTTTTTCCGCGTGGCGGCGGAAGCTGGCCGCTACACACTTACTGGGAAATACGGTGAAAACAGAAAAACTGACGGCCCTCGCAAAAATGGGCGGTGACCGTGTGACCCCGCCCCGAGGGTCGGCAACAGACCGTCAGGAGAAATGTAAATTGCAAAACACAGCGTTTGATCGGTTTGCGATTTACAATTTGCGCGGCAGGAGGTCGCGAGCCTCGTCGCTTAGTAAACCACACCCCGGCCGCTCGCCGCGGCCAACGAAATCAGCTTGACCGCTGAAAGGAGCAGAAACATGTCCAGTTTGTTTGGTCAGTTCCTTGTGGCCCCTGTGTCAGGGCCGATGGATGGCGTCAAAGAATCGTTCATGACTTCACAAAAGGCGCTCGAAGATAGCTTTTCCCAAATGTGGAGCCAAGTCGTTGCTTATGCGCCAAAAGTCCTCTGGGCGGCGATCGTGTTGGTCGTCGGCTACTTTGTCTCGAGGCTCGTCGCCCGCACCATTACACTGGTTTGCGAACGCGCCGGATTGCAGCGCGCCGCCGAGCGCAGCGGCCTATGGGAATCGATGTCGCACATGAATATCCGCCGCAATGTGCCCTCGATTGTCGGTACCATTGTGTTTTGGATGCTGATGCTGGTCTTCCTGATGGCGGGTTTCAGCATCTTGGAAATTCCGCAAGTGTCGGATGCCATTAGCAAAGTGGTGGCTTACATTCCGAACCTGCTGGTGGCAACGGTGATGGTGGTCGTTGGTTTGCTCGTGGCCGGCTTTCTCCGCGGGGTCATCGCCACCAGCGCTGACCGTGTAGGCATCTCGTATGCCGAGCACCTCGCGAACGGCTGCTACTACATCATGGCCCTGATGGTCTTCATGGCGGCCTTTGACCAGCTCAAGATTCAGTTCGCATTGCTCAACTACGCGATCCTGATCGTGTTCGGCGGATTGGCCTTAGGCTCTGGCTTGGCGCTGGGCCTCGGCGGGCGCGATGTCATGGCGGGTATCCTTGCCGGCTACTACGTGCGACAGCGTCTGCAAGCCGGCGACCATGTCAGCGTCGGCAGTATGGAAGGCACGGTTCGCGAAGTCGGCCCCGTGGCGACGATCATCGAAACCGAAGAACATGGCATGCTCAATCGCCACAGCATTCCGAACTACAGAATGCTCAACGAAGCCGTTCGCTAAATGGCGTGGATCACTCGTTCCCGCGCACGGCGTTGCGCGGGAACGCAAGGGCCAGATGCTCAGCATCGACAAACGTCGATGAATTGCCGCCGACCGGGCGTGCAGCGCAACACGTATCCGAAGTCTTCTCCCACGCGGAGCGCCACAAATGTCGCCTACGAGATGCACGCCGATCGAGCAGTCGGCAGCGACTCGATGGAAATGCCCGTGTGAAATCGCACCGTGTTGCCTCCATCGACCAGCGCAACTTGCAGGGCTGCTACCGAGCGTTCGATGAACGCGGCGGCGTCATCTCCCTTTTGCGCTTCCGCCACGCCGACGCTCAGCGTCAAGCCAATTCTGCCAATCGGCAATGGAATGGGGTTCGCCTCGGCATTGCGGCGAACTCGCTCGCCAACGGTGGCTGCGTAAACTAATTCAGTCGCCGGCAACATTAGGCCGAACGTATCGGCATCGAATCGGGCCACTAAGTCCATGTCACGCACATCGGCCCGGACGAATTGCGAGTAAGCACGCATGACCAAATCGGCGGTGATGCCTCGATCTTCAACGAACTCGGCGAGTTGGTCGATTTTCAGCAGCAGTGCCGACAGCCGCGTGCCAAACCGGTGTGATTGCGCCAGCCGACGGTGCAAGTCTTCGTAAAAAGCCGCACGACTGGGAAGACCGGTCTGACTGTCGGTTCGCGGGTCGTTCATGGTCTACAGAGCTCCTTGAATGAACATAGGTCATAGACCAGGGGAGTCAAACGACAGAGTTGTCAGTTGTTATACTGTTTAGAACATCCATAGCCCATGAAACTCCAGGAGATTCAACCCATGGCCAAGAAAAAGAAATCGGAAAAGCGTGCGAAATTGTCCGGAGACCGAATTGTGCTCAGAACAGGCGAGGCCTTGGTCGAGGCCGAGCCGGCATGGTCGGCGGCCGAGCCAGAAGTGGTGATCGGCGAACTCGACGGCCCGGTCGGTTATGCAATGGCGAATCTCATCGGCAACCAAGTAAAAGGGCATACCAAAGTATTCGCGATTTTGAATAGCGACGTGCAAGTCCGTCCGGCGACGCTGATGGTCAGCAAAGTGACCGTCCATAGCGAGAAGTACACCAACATTCTCATGGGCACCGTCCAGGCGGCCATTGCACATGGTGTACTCGATGCCGTCCGCGCCGAGGATATTCCCAAGAAAAAGGCGAACGATCTGGGAATCATCATCTCGGTCTGGCTCGACCCGAGCGTCGTTGATGTCGAGATCGATCACAAAATTCTGTTCCAAACCAATCGCGAGGCGACGGCCAAGGCGATTCACAAGGCCATGTTCCATGAGCCATCGATTGATTGGCTGCTAAAAAATCAGGATCAGGTGGAGCACTACTTCCATCAGTTGGCGCTGACGGGAGGAGTATGATGACGACTCCTCGAATCTCTCGAAAAGTGTTCTTATGGTAAAAATGCTTCTACTCGGCGTGCTGGCCGTGATTGGATTGCTGCTGATCGTTGTGTCGCTTCAGCCGTCTGAGTTTAAGGAGCTTGCCAACTTGAAAAAGCAGGTCGAGCCGACTCCGTAGCACCGAAACGGCGGTTTACAGCCGCCGCATTGTCGAATGAACCTCTCCGCTGGCGCGGCGACGGGAAGCCGCCGTAACGAAAACGACGACGCGCGGCAAGCGGTCGATGCGGTTTATCGAGCCGAGTCGCGGCGGGTTTTTGCGTCACTGGTGCGGCTGCTCGGAGATTTCGAATTGGCTGAAGAGGCGCTGCACGACGCGTTTGCATCGGCGGTGGAACGATGGCCGCAGCAGGGAGTGCCGGAGAATCCGCGGGCCTGGCTAGTTTCGGCCGGTCGGTTCAATGCGATCGACGTGATCCGGCGGCGGGCGCGGTTCGATGCTTCGCTGGGCGCAATTGCCGAGCGGATTGAGGCGAATCGGCCGGACAACGGCCCGCTGGACACCGATCGCGTTGAAGACGATCGACTGCGATTGATCTTCACGTGCTGCCATCCGGCGCTGCCGAACGATGCCCAAGTAGCCCTGACGCTCCGCGAAGTGTGCGGGCTGACGACGGAAGAAATCGCCAGCGCTTTTCTCACGAAGCCTTCGACGCTGGCTCAGCGGATCGTGCGGGCGAAATCGAAAATCCGCGAAGCCAAAATTCCGTATCGAGTTCCTTCGCGCGACGAATTGCCGGAGCGACTGGAATCGGTGCTGCGCGTCGTGTATTTGATATTCAATGAAGGATATTCTGCGTCGTCGGGGGCCGCCGTCACGCGGGCAGATGTCTCGGATGAGGCGATTCGCCTCGGGCGACTTGTTTTCGAGCTTCTACCCGAGACGGAGGTGATGGGGCTACTCGCACTGATGTTGCTGCAAGCATCGCGGCGCGCGGCTCGGACTTCGCCCGCTGGCGATTTGATTTTGCTCGACGATCAGGATCGTTCCTTGTGGAATCGCGAACAAATTGCCGAGGGGCTGGCCCTTGTTGATCAGGCCTTGTCTACCGGAACCATTGGTCCTTACGGAATTCAGGCCGCGATTGCCGCAGTTCATGCGCGGGCGGCGATTGCCGCTGCGACCGATTGGCCACAAATCGTGGCACTGTACGATTTACTTTTGCGGGCTGAACCTTCGCCCATTGTCGAATTGAACCGAGCGGTTGCCGTCGCCATGCGCGACGGTCCAGCGGCAGGCGTGGCGTTGATCGATGAAATTTTGCACTGCGGCCCGTTGAACGATTATCATCTGGCCCATTCGGCGCGGGCCGATCTTTGCAGGCGAATGGGAAATAGGCATGAAGCGCGGATTGCCTACGAAAAAGCCCTGCAATTGACTCGACAGGAACCTGAGCGGCGGTTTCTCCAGCAGCGGCTGGCCGAACTAAGCGATTAGTTTTCGAGCCGTGCCCGTCAGATGCCAGTAGTGCGCGGCAGAATCGGAAAGTTCACCGGAACCCCGACAGTCGCGGATCGAAAATATTTTCTGAAAAATTGTCCCGCCATGTCGAAATCGGCTTCCGTCACGCGACTATTGGGTGTGAGCGGCCTGGCTGGGGACGATTTTCGACAAAGTGTGCCGGCGAGTAGATCGCCCTAAAATCAATGGAGATACGACAATGCGATTCATGGTGATGGTGAAGGCAACCAACGATAGCGAAGCGGGGATCATGCCGAGCACCGAATTGATGGCGGCCATGGGCAATTTCAACGAAGAGCTGGTGAAAGCCGGCGTGATACTCGCCGGGGAAGGGCTACAACCCAGTTCAAAAGGTGTTCGCGTACGGTTTTCCGGCGACAAGCGGATGGTCATGGATGGGCCATTTGCGGAAACGAAGGAATTGGTCGCCGGCTTTTGGCTGTGGAAGTGCAGTTCGCTTCAGGAAGCAATCAACTGGGTCAAGAAGTGCCCCAATCCAATGCCGGACGTCGAATCAGAAATCGAAATTCGCCAAGTCCTTGAAATCGAAGACTTTGGCCCCAACGCGACGCTCGAGATTCGCGAGCAGGAATCCCGATTGCGCGCCGAAAGTGCGGCAAATCAACGGTAGTTGTCGCGATAATCGTGAAGAATTTACCAGAACACAGACCATCCAAGGCTGAACGCATGCTCGTTCAGCCTTGACAAAGGAGAACCCAATGAAGTTCATCTGCCTGGGATACATTGAAGATGGCAAATGGGAACGAATGTCTCAACGGGAGCAAAATGCGTTGATGGAGGAATGCTTTGCTTACGATGATGTGCTGCGTAAGAACGGTCACTTTGCGGGTGGAGAAGCACTGCAAGGCCCTCGCAGCGCCGCTACGCTGCGCTGGCAAGGTGGTAGGGTCGCCGTAACCGATGGCCCCTACGCGGAAACCAAAGAGCAGTTAGGGGGCATCTTGATTCTGGAGGCGAAGGACAGCCAGCATGCCATCGAGCTGATGTCGAAGCATCCTGGCGTCCGACTGGGAGGCCCGTTTGAAATTCGGCCAGCCGCCGAGGAAATCAATGAACTGGTTTCCCGGCGAGATCGCGCGGCAAAGATGTGACGATCCCCTGGAAAAAGCTACGTGGAGCAAGACCCCATGCAAAAAATCATGCCTTGCCTGTGGTACGACAGCCAGGCCGAACAGGCCGCGAATTTCTACTGCTCGATTTTCAAGAATTCGAAGATCCATCACGTCGCACGCTACGGTGCTGAAGCGGCCAAAATGTCGGGCCAGCCAGTGGGGTCCGTCCTCACCGTAACGTTTCAGCTTGAAGGGCAAGAATTCATGGGATTAAACGGCGGGCCAATTTTCAAATTCACGCCGGCGATTTCGTTCGTGACAAATTGCGAAACGCAGGACGAAATCGACTCGCTCTGGTCGCGGCTGCTCGACGGAGGCCAGGAGAGTCAGTGCGGATGGCTTACCGACAAGTTTGGCGTCTCGTGGCAAATCGTTCCGGCAATGCTCGGTAAGTTGTTGTCGCTGGGAGAGGCCACAAAATCGGGTGCGATGATGCAGGCCCTGCTGCCAATGCGGAAGCTCGATATCAACGCGCTACAAGACGCTTACGAGCGAGGATAGTTGCGTGAACCAAATCGCCGATCGACGCGAATTGTCGCTAATTGCGAAGTAAAAGGCCGTTGGCCAACCAAGCGATCCATCGCGCCAATGCGCGGTCAATCAAATGTCAATGACTACTCACCGTTTGAAAGGAACCCAATATGGACGTTAAAAACTACTTGAATTTTGATGGTCGTACCGAAGAAGCGCTTGAGTTTTACCAAACGGCGATTGGCGCCAAAGTTGATACCTTGATGCGGTTCAGCGAAATCCCCGAGCCTAGCACCCCCGGCTGCATACCGGCCGGCTGCGAAAACAAGGTGATGCATGCCAGTTTCAAAGTTGGCGAAACTACCCTCATGGCCTCCGATTGTCATTGCACGGGCAAACCGACATTCCAAGGCATTTCATTAGCCCTTTCGCCGGCCAACGAAGCGGAAGCGGATAAACTGTTTAACGCCTTGAGCAGCGGCGGTCAGGTGCAAATGCCGCTGGCGAAGACGTTTTTCTCGCCTCGATTTGGCGTGGTTGTCGATCGCTTTGGAATTTCTTGGATGGTTGTCGTGCCACACCCAAACATGAAGTGATCGTCGCGACCGTCAAGCCGACAGCTCAAAACGTGTGCTCTTAGTGGAGTCGAAGACGTCATGAAATTCATGCTGCTCATTTACGCTGCCGAAAATGCCATCACCGACGAAGAGCGGCAACATTGCTACGTCGAATCGACGGAGTTGACGCACGAATTGAGCGCCCGCGGCCAGTATCTGGCCGCATCGCCGCTGCAATCGGCGGCAACGGCAACGACCGTGCGAATTCGCGAGGGCAAACGAATGGTGACCGATGGGCCATTTGCCGAGACCCGCGAACTTCTCGGCGGATATTTCTTGATTGAGGTCAAGGATCTGAACGAGGCGATTGCGGTTGCCCGGCGAATTCCTGCCGCGCGTTGGGGAACGGTTGAAGTGCGGCCTGTCGTGGAACTAACCGGTCTGCCGAAAAAAAGGTCCGCCCCATCGCGGCCAGCTTAACCAAACAGGAACAACCATGAAATACATGCTGCTTTGCTACGACGACGAGAAAGCATGGCAACAGGCCGGCGAGCCGGCGCTGCGGCAAGCGATGCAAGCAGCCGTCGAGCTCACGCACGAGCTAGACGCCCGCGACCAATATTTGGATGCTGCGCCGCTGGAGTCGTCGTCAACCGCCGTCAGCGTCCGCGTCCGCGAGGGAAAACCGGTCGTGACCGACGGCCCCTATGCGGAGACTCGCGAGGTGCTGGGGGGCTACTATGTCATCGACGTCGACAATCTCGACGAGGCAATTGCGATTGCGGCCAGGCATCCGGGGCTGCCGATTGGGGCGGTCGAAATTCGACCCCTCATCGAACTGCCCGGCCTGCCGACGACCTAGAAGTGGCACATTTCCAGCGAACAGCGCCTACTGGGCTTATAAATAGAAATGTGTATAAATGATCCAAGTCGGCCGCGCGATTCCGGGTTTCGCCGGCGCTCGTTCCTACTCTTACTTCGGAGAATTCCCATGAGCCACAAGAAACTGTTTGCCCCCGTGTTGCTAGCGGCCGTTGGTCTTGCCGCAAGCATGGTCGTTTCGATTGCGCAGGCCGATCCAGCGACGGAATCCAAACCCGCCCGTCTGCCGGATTTCAAGCTGCCCAAGGGTTGGACCATGGAAGATTTGCAAGCTTGTATGGCGGCGGGCGCACCTGGCGAGATGCACAAAAAGTTGGCGAATGACATCGGCACGTGGACGGGAAAGCAAACGATGTGGATGGGCCTCGATGCGGAACCTGCAAAGTCCGATTGTTCATCGACCGTGACGCCGCTCATGGACGGGCGTTTCGTGAAGGTGGACTTCTCCGGAGAGATTCCAGGGATGGGGCCATACCGCGGCATGGGAATCGTGGGTTACGACAACGTATCCAAGCAGTTTCAAGCCATCTGGCTCGACAACTGCGGCACAGGAATGTCGGTCGGCAACGTCGAACTGTCGCCCGATGGCAAAACGCTGACAATCAATTACCGTTTCACATGCCCACTGACGAAAAAGCCGGCCACCATGCGCCAAGTGGAAACCTACAAGAACCCAAACAGCAAGACGATGGAAATGTTCGGCACCGACCCAAAGAGCGGCAAGGAATATAAGATGATGAGTATCGAACTGACCAAGCCGTAACAGTTCGGAAGGTGGGATTGCGATAGCCCAGGACTTGCGGACAGCGGCGGCAAGGGTGCGGGGGTAGCTTGGGCCAGGAGGCCACGCTGGCCAGTCATCAAACCGCCGAAATCATCCCCCCGCGAGCCGACCTTGGAAAATCACGGGCTACCGGGCAAGTGGTCGCTATTTTCGTTCGCGTTTTCGTGTTTTCGTGGTCTGATCCCCGCCCGGCAGCCCTAATCCCATATTCCTTATCTCGCACCTCTTGACAGATACATATACATGCGATAACATGAACATGCAAGCACCATCGCTGGTGCGGCCCGCCGTGCCGAACGGCATGCGGTGGCCGATGATTTTTGACAAGTTAAACTCCGCACATCGCAACCCGCGGCCACCGCCCGGCCGTTTTGCAGTTCGCTCAAGGTTTATCGCTTGACGGCTTCCCCATGCCCGCCCCGCGCTTTTGCATGATTTCGCCTATGGACGCCCCGCACGATTCATAAAACATCCAGCATTCAGGATCGATTATCCAGCATCCACCCCCTTATTTT
>JADZDJ010000184.1 GCA_020851115.1 Pirellulales bacterium | reverse complement strand
GCTCGACACAAGCTCATTTAGTCGATTCATTTGCTGCGTCGTGGCTTCGCCCGCCCCAGTTGCAATGAGTAACTCGCGAAGCTCGCGCAGGACTTTCAATCGATCGTTCATGGGACTCCCTCGACGCCATTTGCCTGATGGAGACACTGGAGCAGTTGATCGTGAATTCGACTCAGCGCGCGGTAAATTGAGTGAACCGACCGAGATTGGCTACGTGCGATTTGCTTGGGTGATCGTTCGTGGAAGTAGCGCAATTCAACCATCAAACGGTCGGGCTCTTTCAGTCGGTCCAGACAATCGTGGAGCGACTGCTCGAGCATCGTGACTTGCTCTTCGCGAGCCAGCAAGGACGAGGCCAACAGCGGCAAAAGCTCGCCGGAGAACGCCTTGGCCCGGTTGCTCTTTTCGCGAAACCGGAGGACTTCGTAATAGGCAATCTGACAGGCCCAGGCCCAAAAACTCGTACCTGACGCAAAATCTCCGTGCTTTCTCCACAAAGCCAGACTTGTGTTTTGAAACACTTCGTCGGCGTCCTGCTGGTACACCACGAGAGCCATGATGAAGCCGTAAATTCGTCGCGAATGCCGCGAAAGCAATGCGACAAACTCTTCGTGCGCCGACGTTTCGTTGCTCAAAGAACTCACAATGCGGGTTCCCCCCTCGTGCAGCCCCAATATCGGCTAGGTCATCGGGCAGGCCGACTAACTATTAGTAAACCAACCGGTGGCCCAATTTTTTGCAGGAAATGTCAAAATTTTTGCAGCAGGCCGCTCAAGCCGTCCAAAAATGGACCATTTTCCGCATCAAATGCCGTTAATGGAGTCTCGCCAGATTGCCAACGGCGGATCCAACTCGTGCAGGTCTGGAGCCGCATCGGCCTCTTGGGCGGAGGCTGGCCCACGTGCAAAATAGCTTCTTGGATCAGCAGGTCTGCTTGAGCTTTTCGGCCACGGTTCCGTGCCGTTTTACCTATATTAATGCGCTACACCCCACGTTGGCCTGCGAAATAGTGGGGGCGGGAATCAACCCAATGTACGAAATCTTCGGGGGAAACGTCGGTTGGCTGTGAAAGCGGCGTAAAATTCGAGGCAGCAGGCGTCCGCTACAGGCCGCATGCACCCGCAACTGGTGCTATCCGAAAACAAAAAAACCCCGTTTTTTCCGGGGTTTTCGGGAGATCGCGATTGGACGCCGCCCCCTCTAGTGGCCGAGGCGGGATTTGAACCCGCACGGAGGTAACCCTCCGAGGGATTTTAAGTCCCTTGCGTCTGCCGATTCCGCCACTCGGCCTTAGAACGACTTGCGGCGATTGGAAAAACTTTCCGGACTGCCAATTTGAAGCCTCCGATGAACTTACGTCGAATGTCGGATCATTGGAATTACGCGTCGAAATTGAGGTCAGCCATAGCAGTCTCCCGATTTGTCCTTCGCACTTTACATCCTAGCCGAGAATGGGGTGCAGGGAAACCTGCGAAGAAACGCTAGTTTCCGTCAGGCGAGTACGCATTTGCAACCTGAGCCGCTTTCTCTGCGATGTTAGGCTTTCAGCCCAACTTGCACCTCGATCGAGTCGTCCAATGGTTCTGAACGAACCGATTCAACACGCCCGCATCTTGTCGCGAGTGTTGTGCCCCGGAGCGGTGGAGATGGCTTGCTCGACTTGCCCGCTGCCATTGACCGGAGCGTCAGATGTCAACGGGTGCGGTGCAGCAACCATTGGCGAAATCATAACCAGCACGTTTTTGAACGCCGGCGTTTTCGATTGAGGGTCAAGCGTGCGCGGCACAAGTACATTGGCTTCAGGGTAATACATTAGGGCATTGCCAGCCCGAATTTCCGGAAATGCCCGCAGTAGGATATTGTCCATCGAGCCAACTTCACTACGAACCGTCACGCGCTGTTCAGATTCCAAACGAAGGCGCGCAATGTCGTCGGGATGCATGAGAATCACGTCGCGACGTTCGACATTGCGATAGAGATCGTAGTCTTCATAAACCACTGTATTGAATTGCCCTTCGCTGCGAACCGTCATCAGCCGCAGGGGAATGCTTTTCTCCCGGTCTCCGTCGGCGGACGGCGACTGGAGTGAGGGCGAAGCATGGCCACTCGGATCCGGCAACTCGTGGGTAAACAACCTCGCCTTCCCATTCGGCGTTGGAAACTTCGGCTCGTGAAACGTTCGCCCGGGAATCTGAAACTCCTGCTTCGTGCGGTCGATTTCGCCCATTGCTTCCAAGCCTGGCACGATGCGGCCGATCGATTCGCGAATCCGCGAGGCGTATTCCATACTTTGCCAGTCGATCGGCGTGGAATTGGCCAACACGCGATGGGCCAAGTCCGCGACAATCTGAATCTCGCTGCGCGGTCCCGCGTGCCGTCGTTGGCCGCCGTCGCTGATACGGACATAGCTGAACATCGACTCTTGCGTGGTCGGCTCCGGTTCTTCGTCGCGTGCAAGCACGGGCAATATGATCGTTTCTTGCGCCAGCCCAGATGCATGGCCGGTATTGAGCGTCGTATTCAAATAGACGAGCAGGTCAAGTTTGCTTAGTGCATTTCGGGCATAAGTCGCGTCGGGATTCGACCCATACAAATTGCCCCCCAGGCACCAGCCGAATTTCACTTGGCCGTTTGTGGCGGCGTCCATGCACGCCATCGTATCAAGGCCTGGTTCGGTGGGCAGCTTCACGCCGAAGTGCGATTGCAGCCGCTCCAGCACGGCGTCTTTCAACTTCGGCGTGACTCCGACAGTGCCGATGCCTTGGACGTTGGAATGGCCGCGGATCGGCAGCAGGCCAGAGTTCGGCTTGCCGATCATGCCGCGCATCAGGGCCAAGTTGGCGATGGCTTGCACGTTTTCCACACCGTGCAGGTGATGGGTGATGCCCATCGTCCAAGCGAAGATGACATTTTTGGCGGTAGCATACCGCCGGGCGACTTCGTTGATGTGATCGCGAGTGACGCCGGACTTGTCGACGATTTCCTTCCACGAAATCGCTCGCAATCGTTCGCGCAATTCCGGCCAGCCTTCGCAGTGGTCGTTCAAGAATTGCTCGCTGTGTGCGCCAATTTCTTCGATGCGTTTGGCAATGCCGGTGATGAGCGCCAAGTCGCCGCCGATATGCGGTTGCAAATAGAGGCTGGCGATTTCGGTGCCGAAGAGCAAACTGCGAACGTCGCTGGGAACCTTGAAGTTTACCAGGCCCGTTTCGACAACCGGGTTGACGACGATCACCTGGCCGCCGCGCCGACGCACGGTCATCAGCGAACGCATCAGCCGCGGGTGATTGCTTGCGGGGTTGCCTCCGATCAGCAGCACCAGGTCGGAATTTTCGACATCGTGCAACTGCACCGTTGCCACTCCGCTGCCGAGCACGCCCGCCAACCCCACGCCGCTGGCTTGGTGGCAATAGTAGCTGCAATTGTTGACGTTGTTCGTGCCGTAGAGCCGGGCGAACAGTTGGAGCAAAAAGCCGGCTTCGTTCGACGAGCGCCCACTGAAATACCAAAACGTCTCGCTCGGAGCAACCGCCTTTAGCTTGGCGACGATCGTAGCGACTGCCTCGTCCCAGGATATCGGCCGATAGTAGTTCTCACCGGCGTGATGCACAAGCGGCTGCGTGATGCGGCCGCAGGCTTCCAGTTCGCGCGGCGTGAATTGCTGCAACTGGGCGATCGAATAGGTCGAGAAGAAATCCGCTTGGATCGCCCCCTGCATGTCGGCCACCATCGCTTGGAGCGATTTCTTGCAGACTTCCGGAAAGTGCCCGGCTTCGTTGACCATGCCGCCGAGTTGCCCACCCATGCCAAGTGCGCAGGTCTTGCACGCATTCTTGGTGCGCATGGCTTTCCACAGCTTCCAAATGCCACCCGCCTCACGGCCTTTGCGCCACGTGTACCAAATTGCCTGCCATCCACCGCCGGATTTCAATTTGCGCATTGCAACAATATCGGCTAAAGCCACGGTCAACGCCCACGGCAACGCCACAGTTAACACAGAATTACGTCGAGGCACTTATCGCCCGCTTTGGCAGTGCCGCACATCGCCACTTAGAATCCGCGTAGTCTGGAGCATGATGATTTTAGCAGAAATGGATCATCAGGTCAGTGGACGGTTGGCAACGGGAATTGGTTACTTGCCACTGGCAACGGACAACGAACGAAACGGATATCTTGAATCGAGGTTGCTCGTCTAGCAAATTCTCGCCGGGCAGCGGTTGAGAACGGCCGGTTCGCCTCACTTTTTCTCCACAGGATTCTTTGTCGGCGTTTGTCGCGCGATGATCGACGACAGCGCGTCGGGAAGGGGGATGCTCGATCCGCGATTTCTAGTTGGTTGCAGCACCGCGCAAGAGACTTGCGCACCACCAAACCCAGGAACCCGTTGTGGGGCCAATTGCTTATTCGTTTTCGACCGCCACGCGGGCCGCCAATTCCTCCGGCGCTGCGCGGACGAGGCGCGTTCGGGCGTAACCCAAGTAATAGGTCAGCCCAATCGCATACATCCCAATCGTAATCCAGAGCACGAAACCTTCGCGATAGAACCAAGCATACACGACCGCGGCAAAGACACTCATCGCCATCACCAGCAGCGGTAAGTAAGGATACAGCGGCACTTTGTAAGGCCGCTGCATGTCCGGCTCTTTGACGCGCAGCAACAGCAGGCAAACCATGGCCAGCACATACCAGATCAAAGCCGTTAGATTGCACGACAGCACCGCGACCATGACCGCGTTTTGATTCCAATATCCCCAGACGACAAACCCGGCAATCACCAGGCTCCAGAACGCGATCGAAGCGACTGGCGTTCGACGTTGAGCGTGCAAGGTGCCGAGACTGAGCGGCAAATATCCGGCCCGGCCGAGCGAAAACGACTGCCGCGAGGTGGCATACAGCATTCCATTGTAACTCGACACCATTCCAAATAGCGCGACAAACGCAAACGGCACAAGATGCCACCTGTGTTCATTGCCGGGCCATACTTCTTGGTAGACGAATTGCAACGGATAGGGTTTTTCGGCGGTTATCCGATAGTTGGTCGTCGATGCCGAGACAAAGAACCAGGTTAACAACACCAATACAATCAACGTCGATTGGGCCAGCATCATGCCGCGTGGAATCGTCAGATGCGGTTCGTGCGCTTCTTCGGCGGCCAGGGCAACCGACTCGATAATCACCAACCACCAGATGGCGAAGGGAATCGCTTTGATGAATCCGCTCCAACCGCCGATCAGCGCCGACGACGTAAAAATCCGGCTCAAATCCACTCCTGGGGCGGCAGCAAGCCAAAACCAAATCAGCCCGACAATCGCGCCATAGGTCATCCATTCCATGACTTTTGCCTGTTGCGCAGCGCCGATCCACTGAATGGCCGCGAACAAAACGACGGTGATCAATCCGCACAGCGTCGTGACGGCAATTTCATCCAGGCCTGGCACGAGCAGATTGACCATAAAGAACACTGCGCCACCGGTGGCAATGGCGGTGCCAATCGTGGCGAAGAGCGATTCGAGGAACATCGACCAACCCATGATGAAGCCCATCGTCGGCCCCATCGCGCGCCGGCCATAGGCCAATGGACCACCGGCGAATGGCATCGCGACGGCCAACTCAGACAGCGCCAGCACCCACGCCGTATAGAGGACGCACACAAAGACCGTCGCCAACAGCATGCCGATTGGGCCACCCTCCTTCAGGCCCATATTCCAACCAAAGTATTCCCCCGTGATCACCGCCCCCACGCCCATGGCCCAGATATGCGGCACGCGCAGCGGTTTTTTCAGAGCGTGTTCTTCGAGAAACTTCTTCTCATCGGCCTCGAGCGAAGCCACGTCGATGTGGGCGTTGCTGGCCGCTTCCGCAGCCAGACTTGCAATTTCACCCGCGAAATTTGGGGGACGGTTTCGATGGGATTCGTCTGGCATCAGACCTCCGAGAAGTCGGTTTTCCGCCGTGGTGCCGCGAGCCGAGCGAGGTCGCATTTGAGGTTCCGCTCGATTCGCGGAACCTTCGGGTCGGTGGTGATGCCGCTTGCCACGAACAATGTAGACTTCTCGCTCCACGAGACGATCAATCGACCGGAAGCAATCGTGCTACAAATACATCCCCATATACCCGCCCGACTGATCCGCCTGCGCTTGCATGGCTTCCACGCGGCGCTTGGCCTGCTCCAAGTCTCCTGCGGCAATGTAGCGGTCGAACTCGACAAGCACGGCGCGCGTGACGGTCTCTTTGAGCCAGGCGACGACCGGTTCGGTCAGCCAGTCGCAAGTTTCGCGCGCCAACTCGACCTCCAAGTGCGCATGGACCGATTTCTCGTCGCTCTGGTCGGTCATGACCGTCCCTTCAAAGCGAAATTCGAGCATGCCGACTTCTGGCGAGTTCGTCAGGTGAAACACGCAATTCGCGTTGTATAGATAGAACGTATTATGCGAACCGTGCGCTTCGATGGCCGATTTGATCCGCTCGCACCGCGCCCGATATTTCGGCGAAGCATCCATGGGAACGTCCAGCCGCGAAATAGCTCGCAGCGGCAGACAGTCGAACGAGATTTCAACGAAACGCTGCATGGAGGGTTCAGGGTTCAAGGTTCAGCGGTCTGCTCTGCGTCTCCGCGGTTCTAAGTTCAGGGTTGGCCTGGGCCGTTGCATCCGCTGGTTTCCAACCCGCGGCAATCCAGCCACGGTCTAGCACCAACTGCGTCCACGGCAAATTGCCGAGTCTTTTCCAACGTCCGCGCAGTTGCAACCCCGTCGATTTGAATTCGGGTTTCAGGATCTCCTCGAAGCGCGTTCGCAAGGTGCGACGGGCCGCGGTCTGTTGAATGTCCAATCGGCCGCCCGGCTTGAAATCGGGTGGATCGACTTCGATTTCGCCTTGCCGTCTGGCGATCACCGTTCCGCCGTTTCGCTCGAGCTTGTAGGTCGCAGAGATATTCATCGGCAAATTCCGCTCGACGCCGGTGCGCGAAGTGTGGGCGGTCGAACGCAGCGTAATCGAAAAACCGCCATCGCGGAAGCGGACACTGACCGGGCGGCTTGGCGCTAGCATCAGCGAACCCAAGCTCTCTTCCGGCAAGTGAAGCAGCATTGCGTTGGCCTCTTCCAACGTCAGCGGCCCCTTCGACAGCGGATGAATGAACCGCTCGAATTGCTGCGCCGACAACTGCTGCTGCTGAATCGCCGCTTTGAGGGCCGAAAAATCTTGCGGAGACACCACTTGCTCTTCGCGATCTTGGAACAACGAAGCAAAATCTTCATACGCTTCCACTCCGTCGCCAATGTTCCGCATCAGCGCGGCAAGTTCATCGGGGTTTAGATCTTCGCCGTGAAAATTGCGCATCAGCCGCTTGAAATCTTCGTCGCGAGCGATTTGCCCGGCCATCGTCGCGGCCGCCATATTGTCGATCAGCGATTCATGGGCGCGAATCGAAAGTTCCGAGCCGTCCGCAATCGCGGGCGGCGGCACGGGAGCGGCCAATTCATGACTCCGGGCCTGGAGGCCGAGCACCGTCAGCCAATCGGTCGTCGTGGCAAAGCGAAAGACGGATGGAAACGCGCCGCGCTGTGCCAGCGGATTGCGAAACTTCTTATTGTAGTTCCAGTTCACGTTAGCCAGCAGGCCACCGGTGCGGGTGTTCATCCGCGTTTCCAATCGCACCTCCGCGTGCTGGGCCGAAATAGCTTCACCTGTCGATTTGCTACCGTAGATCCGTTTCGTCGCCACACGCTGGATGATGAATCCACCGCAAATGCAAATATCGTCGATATGGCTCCGCGTGCAGCACAGCGCATGGGCTGAATCGCTGCCGAACCCCAGTTCGTTGATAAAGATCCGCTTCGAACCAAGTAGCGACGTGGTGGCGCTGGAAAAAATCGTTGCCGGCCCATTACGGCCCACCGTTTTCGACGCGGTCGAGCCGCGCAGGGTCAATTGAATGGTCGCCTGTTCGGTATTCGGAACCAGCGCTGCCGTGACCACCGCGCGCGTCTGTCCGTTGCCGGCAATGTCTGTGCCCAATATAACATCGCTGATCGGCGTATTTTCATCGACGTGGTCCTCGATGCCGGTCGTGACAATGTTCCGCGACACTTGAACGTGAAGATTTGGTTGGGCGAATTGGCCGCGAACCGCTTTCACGAGTTGGCCGGCCTGCCCGCTGACGGCGATTGAGCCGAGGGTTTCTCCCATTGCCACTCGATCGACCTCTGCCGGCTTTTCAATCGCTTGTTCCAGGTCGGAGACGAGTTTGTCGATCGCTTGCTCGTATTGTTGTTTAGCAATCGGATCTTGATAAGCTGCAAGCAAATCGCCGTACGCTTGCAACTCGGCTCCCGCCGACGCGAACGGCGCCAATTCCAGTCCGGCTTTTCCAGCAACGAAAAAGTCGGCAATCTGATCCAGCAATTTGGCGTTGGCGCTGAGCCCTTTCTGCATCTCGATTTGTAGCTCGGCCAAGTGCAAATACTTTCGCCAGCCTTCACCGTTCAGGCCAGAGTTCCTCAGATAGCGATCCAATCGCTGCAAGGCCGCGTCAACGGCGACTTGATGCGCGAGTACCTCCGCCTTGCTCACGGGCTTGAACTGCTCACGGACTTGGCGCGCCAGCGCGGGAAGTTCTGCCAGCGATGGCTGCGATAGTTCACCCGCCCAATCGGCAAGCGCCCGGCGCGTGGAGGCAAACTGCGGCAGCTTCAAGCCCGGCTGTGGTGCTTCGTACCGCGCCAGCACTTTCAAGACCGTGTGGCGATTGGCCGCTTCACCCTTGGCAAGCTCCGTTTGCAATTCGGCGGTCAACAAATAGCGTTCCCAATCCGCGGCCGAACGCTGCCCAGAAAGCCATTGCGATTGCAATTCCAAAGCCCGCTCTAGCTGCGACCGAGGGGGTTCATTTGCCTCTGCGACAAAGGTCTGAATGAGTGATATTAGCCCAACCGCCGCCAGGGAGAGGATCATCCTTCGCATCCGTTCGCTCCTCGAAGAATTGGTAATTACGCAACAGCGCTGCTCTTTCATACCACGAAATCTCAATCTACGCCAACTCTGCAAATTACGGAACACGAAAAATCGTCAAATTCAGCATCATTATTCCGAAGTCGTTGTGAATATTTATCTTACCTCGTTGCGAATCGTCGTAAGTCTTTTCGTGTGCTTCAACTTCATTGGAAATGAGAATCAGACAGTAGTCGTTAAACTCTAGGTAGTTTATCCAGAACTTCCATTCATCCCCCTTGCCGACCTCTTTTTAGTTTGCCTTAATGACGCCATTAAACATGGCCAGGCTCGGCGGACCAATGGCTTGAACCTGCCTTTGTGCGATCGCCGTGGAGGGATTTCCCACCCCGAATCGCCAAACACACAAGCCCTGCGGCAACGGTTTGCCGCGTCTTTCAAACCGGTTCGCAAAGTCGCTCGGCGTCAAGGGAGCCTGGTTCGCTTCATTCGCTTTGCCCCGATTTAAGGAGACCATGCATGCATCGGATTTGCACCACGCTCGCGGTATTGTTCTGTTTGATATCAGCTTTGTCGCCCCGCGCAGCACATTCTGCGGACGACAAGACCCCGAAGCCACATTCGCCACCTAAGCCGCTTGTTTGGCTTGAAGACTATCGCGCTGCGACCGATCGAGCCAAGGCGGAGAAGAAGCATGTTCTGCTGCACTTCTACCGCCCCGAGGATCAAGTCAAGAAGCTCGCGCCGGCAGCAATCGACTCGGTCGTCAATATCGAGAGCGAGCTGACAGAACCAGGCATTCGTGAACGGCTCGACAATTACCTGCTGGTGAAAGTGCCCGTGCAGACCGAGATCAAAGTCAAGGGGAAACCGATTCAATTGCTTAACCATGGCGCATTTTCTGAACTGCGAAATGGCCCTGGACTTGCCGTCATCGACTACACGCACGACAAGGCCGAATACTACGGCTACGTCGTCAGCGTCGTTCCATTTACTCCTGGCAAGTACTACCGATTTCGCGAAAGCCACATCGCTGCGATGCTCGATTTGCCGCCAGGGACGCTTACGCAGCGCAGTATGATTTTTGCCGTGCGGATTCATCCCGAACATCCGGCCAGCACCACCGGCGAAAACGATCCGATTCTATTGTCCGAAGCCAAGAGCCATTCCAAATATCAAGCCCAAGTGCGCGTCCAAGGGCATCACCATTGGGAATCGCGATTCCAGCGCATCCTTGGCCGTCTGCTCGGTCGCGGAAAGTCGGGAATGCCTGTCGAAGTGGTGGCGGAAAGCTGGCCTTCGCAAGACTTAATGGACTCGTGCGTTGATTGTGTTGCTAGTTGGCGGCAATCCGAGGGACACTGGTCGGCCGTCAATGCTCGGCAAGCCAGCTATGGCTACGACATCCGGCAGAGCGACAATGGCATCTGGTACGCCACCGGCATATTCCGCGAGGCCAAGTAAGATCGGTACGCCAACGCGACAAAGTCAACTGATCAGCAGATGGAGCAATGGATACCTTCGTCCGGCTCCTCGGAAAAACATCGAGACGGCAATAAACTACCGCCACAAGTTCTTTCACGCAGAATCTTGGATAAATTCGATTCGCGTGATGTGCCGATGCAATGCGGCACATCACGCGTTTTCGTGCGATTGGCGTCGAGCCGAGCTTGTTGCTATATCCGCCCCAGGTTGACCTGCCGAGCGAAGCGCCGGTCGCTTCGCTCGAGAGATTTGAAAACGATGCAGCAGCGATGGCGACGGTGTTGTTTGCATTCAACCCATCATTCGACGATTCAATCGCAACTTTGCCGATCAACAAGCTATTCAATGTTTACCGGGCGAGTGAATAATCTACGTGCAATGTGGTAGCCAGCAAGCGACAATGTGGATTCCAATGAGGGAACACGGCAACGGCATTGGGGCCGTTTGCGTTCGCAACGATCAGTTATCCACAAATTCGATCCGGTGTCGCTGCCGGTCGATTCTCGTTAGGCTTGTTCAACAGTGAAGACCATCGCAATTCTCGGCGGCGGCTTTTGTGGCACAATCACCGCGGTGAATTTGTCTCGGCTGAGCCACGATCCACGACGAATCGTACTGATCAATCATCGGTTTCCCTTGGGCCGCGGCGTTGCTTATAGCACGAAGCGACCCGAGCATTTGCTCAACGTTGTGGCTCGCAACATGTCCGCCCTGGCGGACGACTTGACGAATTTTGTCGAGTGGCTTCGCACGCGCTGCGAATACTCTGATGTTCCCGATGCACAACTCCGCGAGCAATTCCTGCCGCGGAGGATCTATGGCGATTATTTACTAGCTTTGCTTCACGCCCATGCGCGCCCAGAGCGAAATCGTTCCGGTTCTTCGATCGAATCCTTGGAAGGAGAAGCGATTCGCATCACCCCGAACGGAAAAACAGCCACCATCGAACTCGCGGACGGTCGCGAGGTCCACGCCGACAAAATATTGTTGGCGACTGGAAATTTACCGCCGGCCGATCCAATCGTTGATGGTCAACCATTTCGCCATTCGGGCTATCTGAAGTGCTGGGAATATTCGGAAAAGCAATTGATTGATCGCAACAAAAGCATCATCTTGCTGGGCACCGGCCTGACGATGGTCGACGTCTATTTAACGCTAACTGAACTCCAGTGGCAGGGAAGGGTTACGGCTGTATCGCGCCATGGCTTACTTCCCAACTCACACTTTCAAGGGATCGAGTACACCGGTTTTCCGTCGCAAGATCCAACCGCGCTGAGTCTGGCTGCACTCGTCAGCGAGATCGAAGAACATTGTGCGCGGCTGAATCGCGACGGAATCAATCCAGCGCTGCTGGTCGACAAGCTGCGGCCATTTACACAGCTCATCTGGCAGCATTTCTCCAATGACGAGCGACGCACGTTCCTTCAGCAATATCGCGCACGCTGGAACGTCAATCGCCACCGTATCGCGCAGCTTATCCATCAGCGTGTGTCGGAGGGGCTCGCGCAAGGCAAGTTGCAGGTCGAACGGGGCGAGATTCGTGAATTGCAAGCAGCCGGTGCCAAAATTCGCGTGGGGCTGCAGGATGCTGGCGGCGAACAGCGAACGATCGACGGCGACTTGGTGATGAATTGCCTGGGCCCTCAAGAGCGACTGTCGGCCGCTGCTTCGCCGTTGTTGCAACAACTGATCACCGATGGGATCGTTGCGTTGGACGATCTCGATCTGGGCGTGCGCGTCACCGCGGAATTTGCCACGATCGACCGTGATGGCCGGCCCTCAAACGTGCTGTATGCCATCGGCCCCTTGCTGCGCGGCACTCTCTGGGAAACTACGGCGGTTCCAGAACTACGCGTTCAAACCTTTCAAGTGGCCCACATCCTCGGCGAAATCCCCCTTCGGCTAGACAGGCCAGACCCCACCTGGCCGGCGCAACGCGGCATGGAATTGATAGAATACTGCATTTAGAAAAGAAATGTCGGCACAAGCAAATCTCACCACCCAGCACCGCACATTTGTTACGCACTTAGAATGCGGCCTTCAAGGAGACCGATACGCAGCAGACCAAGTTCACGGTCTTTCCAAGGCCGACAAGCCACTGCTCGTGCGGTACGATCTGCAAGCCATTGCCACTGGAGTAACGAAGGAGGAAATTGCCGCGCGTCCGCCGGATTTGTGGCGATATCGAGAATTTCTCCCGGTGCGGCGAGCGGAAAACATGGTAAGCCTTGGCGAAGGAATGACGCCGCTCATTCAACTCCACAAGTTGCAAACCGGCAGCGGACCATTGTTGGTCAAAGACGAGGCACGCTTGCCAACCGGCTCATTCAAGGCGCGCGGCCTTTGCATCGCCGTCTCGATGGCCAAAGAACTCGGTATCAAGAAAATTGCTATGCCGACCAATGGCAACGCCGGTGCGGCGGCGGCGGCCTACTCGACGCGCGCAGGCATCGAAGTATTCATTTTCTGCCCCGACGACACACCCGAAATCAATGTCCGTGAAATTGTCTCACAAGGCGCGAAACTCTGGCGAGTGAACGGCCTGATCAACGATTGTGGCAAGCTCGTCGCTCAGCACAAAGACGCGATGGGCTGGTTTGACTTCTCCACGCTCAAAGAGCCTTACCGGATCGAGGGAAAGAAGACCATGGGCCTTGAGTTGGCCGAACAATTGGGCTGGCAGATGCCCGACGTTATTTTCTACCCTACCGGCGGCGGCACGGGGCTGATCGGCATGTGGAAAGCCTTTCAAGAACTGCAAGCCATCGGCTGGATCCATGGTAAGCTGCCGCGAATGGTCGTAGTGCAAGCGGCAGGCTGCGCGCCGATCTTCAAAGCCTGGCAAGAGGGCGCACCATTTGCCGAAACGTGGCCCAATCCGCACACGGTGGCTTCGGGGATTCGCGTTCCTGCGGCGATCGGCGATTTTCTCATGTTGCAAGCCATTCGCGAAAGTGGCGGCTTTGCGATGGCCGTCGCGGACGTGGACACAATCGCAGCTCGTAAAGAAGTCGCCGAACGAGAAGGGTTACTGCTATGCCCTGAAACAGCCGCGACCTACGCGGCTTACACGCAGGCCATCCAAAATGGCCAAGTTCGCCCTCACGAATCGGCCGTCCTTTTCAACTGCGCCAGCGGCCTGAAATACGATTTACCACCTGTCGCTCGCCGACTTGATCGCCACGCACGACTCGACGCAGCTACATTCCAATAGCGCCAAGTTCTCCGCCCGCCGCCTGCCGGCCGCCACTTTAGAAATTAAACTCAAACCCCGTACTGACGCCGGAAATCCACAAATCGGTCTCTTTGAACGGAAACAACGGTCCTGGTGTGCCGCGAAGTTGCTGACCGGAAGCCTGCGTCGGATTCACAAACAGGTCGCTTTGATCGCCCGGCCGGACCACGCGGCTCCAATACATCAGGTCGTAGCCTACGGTCCAGCGAATTCGCGGCGCAATGAGATAGGCTACACGCAATTCCAAGTGCGGCACGAGGCTGAATCCGTTATTCGAATACCTGCCGATATTCGTGGGCATTGCCAACAGGCCACCCGTGAAAGTGTTGACGTCTTCGCCCGGTTGAGCAACGGTGGTCGAACCTCCGACGCTCACATGCTCGCGAGTACCGCCGATGCCGAGTCGTGCGGCCCCGGTGAAGAACCAGCGCCCGCGATTCGCTTCACCTAAGATGCCGACGTTGCCGCCAAAGAAATTGTTTGAGGTCGCAAAGGCGTCGTGGACATTGAACACCGTTCCGATCGGCGCCGTCGATTGCCCAGTCACGGTCGTCGTGGTATCCGCATCGAAGTTTTCGTACAACCCCAAGTAGCGAAAGCCGTAGATGAAATCGAGCTTGCTATAACCGCCGCAACCGCCGCAGTACGACAGGTTGCGCGCCAAATGGATTCCAGCGCCCATGAATTGGGTATTAGCGCGAATGTCAATTCGCCCGCTGAAGACTCCAGGATAGGCAACCAAGTTGGCATCTTGCGCCCCGGTCGAAAGGTTGAAAAACGGCCGCGCCAAAATCGGATCTCCCTGTGAGCTGTTGTGATAGGCGGCTCCGTTGCTTCCGAGCGTAAACCAATCCGCTTCGAGCCGGTCGCACTCGGTCAAATACATCCCAAGCACGGTGCGCACGCCATTTCGGCTGCCGCCGTTGAGCGAATCGTCGCCAAATAACGTTCGGGTTCCAGACTCTCCCAGTACGCCAGCCTGGGCTTGCGGCGTGTTGCTGGGACTCGTGGTAACAAGCGGCGAATATTTGTCGCCACTGAGCCACCACAGCAGATATTCGCCGCGCACGTAGTAGTTGCCACTGTATCCAGGAGGACAATACCCGTCACATTCGTCGCAGTATTCGCCGGCCATGCTGTCGTCGAAGTATTCCCCTTCGGGACCAAAGACAGCACCATTTTCCGCAACGATGCCCGGTGGAATCGCTTCGCCGGTCTTCGCGGATTGTCCGCTCGGCCCGATCTGACCTCCTCGCGGTGCCAGCGTCGGCTCTTGATGCGAAGCCGGTCGCACGTCGCTGTTGCTCAGCGCGCCATTAAATACGTCGCTCAGATTTCGCGACGGCTTCATCATTACATATGGAGCCGGGCCGTAGGACGGGGCACCATTGTATATGTTTGCCCGCGAGCCTTCTTGTTGCGCCGCCGACGGAACGACTAGCACAGCCTGCATGAGGCCAATCGCCATCAGACTTCCAACGATGCTTGAAAGCCGGTAGACCATGATCCAGATACCTCCCCTGGTAACATTCAAAAGGCGAGTTTCTTCGAAACTCGCGTCATACAGCCCCGCTCCGTTCGTCGGCGGCCAAATTCCGCAGACCTCGCTCGGCCAGCAGTTTCTACCGGGCAAAGTCGGCACTGCTAGCAGTGCGCGCCGCCAGCCGACGATTCAACCGCTTTTCGGTCTCGTGTAGGTATTCGTCGGCAATACAATCGGTAGAATCTGAATATTTTCCCAAATAGTAAGACCTTCGTTATTCAATAGGTTCGTCAAAGACGGCAGAACTGGAATCCACTTGCGGTTCGATTTCATGGATCAACACATACGGTGTCGCCGCTATTCAATCTGACGGGCCACCCGCCATTCTCCATTTTGCATCCTGACCGATTTGCCCAACTTCGCCACTTGCCAATTTTCCTCGGTCCCATGCCTGCACATCACCCGCAAATTCTCACGATCGTTTCCCGCCCGTTTCAAGAAAACAGCTATGTGGCGTGGCTCGAAGGCCGTGCGGACTGCTTGCTGATCGACCCGGGCCTGGAACCTGCGCGAATCATCGCCGAAATCGAGCAGCACGGACTGACTCCGGCAGCGATCTTGATTACGCATGGCCACAGCGACCATATCGCCGGCAACAGCGCGATGGTAGCACGGTGGCCCAATTGCCCAATCGTGATCGGCGCGGCTGAAGTTGAGAAGCTGATTGACCCCAATCAAAACCTCTCCGCCCAATTTGGTGTACCGCTGGTTAGTCCACTGGCCGATCGCACGGTGAACGAAGGAGACACCGTCGAATATGCCGGCTTTATTCTTGAAGTGCGCGAGATCCCCGGCCACTCGTCGGGCCATGTCGTATACATCTGGCAAACCGGCCGCCCCGCGATTGTTTTCGGTGGCGATGTTCTATTCGCCGGCAGCATCGGCCGCACCGATTTTCCCGATGGCAGCTTTGAGCAACTAGCCGAGGGCATCCGCACGAAGCTGTTTACGCTGCCCGAAGATACGATCGTTCTCTCCGGCCATGGTCCAGCGACGACGATTGGACGAGAGAAAGCAACCAATCCATTTGTCGGAGATGGCAATCGCTAATGGAAAACACAATGCCTGTCCGCCGTTGGCTGGAATTAACTATTTGAGTGCTGTGAAAAGGCAGGTTAGAAGGATGACTATTACAGTCGACATCTCGAACGATCTGAGGCGCGCTTAGTCGAGGAAGCTGAAAAGCAAGGCATGGATCCCGGCCGTATGGCCAGTCGCCGAAACCGTGCAGGCCCACATTCAACGCAACGTCGACACCGCGTCTCAACTCGATGCCAAACCATCACGTCTCTTGGTCGATATTAGATGAGGGCTTTTGCAAACCGAGTGGAACCAGTATTACGCCTTGATCGCCAGGCGTCGAACAGGCAAATTGCCAGCGACGCTACAGCGGTAAGAATGGAACTGATGCGAGGCGTTGAATCGCGAATTGATATTGCGCTGAAGGATTCGCTCGTCCGAAATTACACCATTTCAACCCCTACGCCGTTTTTGGCCATTGCTTCGTTTGAATGTCTTTGCACCTTTACGCAGGGCGGATTCTACCGTGCATGAGTCGCTGAGAATCGATCGCCAAAGGTTCTTGCTCGCCTTCTTGCCGAATCGAAATGGGAATCAGGATCCAGCAATCCGCTTGCGTGTCACTCTGGCACATTCGCTACATTCGTTTCGCGGACCTGGCTACCCAGGACGGCTGGAAATTCCAGGGTAAACCGGCTTCCTTTGCCGAGTTCGCTGTCGATGAGAATCCGACCGCCGTGTTCCTTGATAATCTTTTCGCTGACCGGTAGGCCCAGTCCGGTGCCGCGAGTTCCTTTGCCCGATACGAAAAGTTGAAAGATTTTCGGCAGTTGGTCGGGGGCGATGCCTTCGCCGTTGTCTTCGACGATGATTTGCACGAGCGCAGGTTCATCGGAATAATGCGTGGAAACCGTCACGCGGCCGCCTTCACGGTCCTGGCAGGCATCAATGGCGTTGGTGATGACGTTTAAGACGGCGCGGTGGATGCCATCGCTGTCGAACAACAGCAGCGGTACGGTGGAATCGAGCTGCCAGGTGAGCTGCGCGTTCATTTCCGCGGCGCGCGATTGCATCAGTTCGACCACGTCGCCGACTATTTCGTTCAGATCGGCGGGCGCAAGGTCTGGCTCGCGTTCCTTGCTGAACGTCAACATGTCCATCACCAGCGACGAAATCTTGTTTTGGTTTTTTTCAACAATCCCCCAACCCTTTCGCATGATCTCCTCATTGTGGTCGTTCAATCCCATTTCAATGAGGTAGCTGCCGCCGCGGATGCCTTGCAAAATGTTCTTGATGTGGTGCGACAACGTGGCGATCGTTTGGCCGATGGCCGCCAAGCGTTCGGCCTGCACCATTGCCCCATAATACATCGTGTCTTCCACGGCCAGCGCCGCTTGATGGCCGATCGCGACCATCAATTTAAGATGTTCTTCGCGGAAGCGGTTGGGCGCATTCACGATCACTTTATGCGCGGGCGTCAGCGTATCGATATAGATGATGCCCACCACGTCGTAGCGCCCCTGCATCGGCACACAGATCGCCTCGCGCACCCCCAGTTGCATGATGCTGGCAGCCGTGTCCCAGCGCTGGTCTTCGCGGGCGTCGCTAGTGAGCACGCCTTCTTTGTGCTGCAGCACGTAGTCCAGAATCGTCTGGCTGATGCTGATGCGATCTTCGGCGCCGCCGGCCTTGCGGTCGCGGCGGACTTTGGGGATCAGCCGTTTGGCTTCCGGATCGACCAACATGATGCAGCCGCGATCGGCTTCGACCCACTCGAAAATAAGCTGCATGATGCGGCCGAGAAGCTGATCGATATCGAGCGTATGGCTGACGGCCAGCGCCGTGCGATACATGATTTGCAGGTTGCTGCGCGCCCGCGCCAGCCACTGGTTCTCCTGCGTCATCACCGGCACGGACAAGACGTTCGATTCTTCGCGTGCCGCCGTACTCAGGATGCGGGATTTTTCCCCGGCCCCGGTGGTGCTCACAATCTGCACACGGTCGTCGATGTTTCGCTTCGCGCTGTCGTCGCTGCCAGTAAAGACCAGCACCGTGCGTCCAACCTGTAATTGGTCGCCACTGGCGAGCACGTGCTTTTCGATCCGCTCATTGTTGACGAACGTGCCGTTGGCGCTGCCCACATCGACCAGAATGTACGTATCACCGTTGCGTCGAATTTCCGCATGCCGCCGCGAGACTTCGGTGTCGTGCAAATGCACGCGGCTATTGGAATCGCGCCCCAGCGCAATCGTGCCAGCGGCGGCGGCGAGCTCAAACCGCACGCCCTGATCGCGACCCTGGATGACGAACAGCGAAGCCATTTTGTCGGTGGTATGTTGCCAGCGGTCAGTTGCAACGGTCGATTCACAACTAACGACGGACCACTGACAACTGACTTGAGAATACCAGACTACCAGACACCGCCCGCCCAGACCACCAGTCGTCCAGACCAGCAGCCGTTCAGCCCTTCATATTCATGCTCATCAAGAATTCCGCATTGCTGCGAGTTTTTCGCAGCCGTTCCACGAGAAATTCCATCGCCTCGGGCGGGTTCATCTCGTGTAAAACACGACGGAGAATGGTCACACGGCGGTGCTCCTCCGGATCGAGCAGCATTTCTTCGCGACGCGTGCCGCTACGTGCGATATCGATCGACGGCCAAATGCGACGATCGACCAATTGCCGATCGAGCACAATTTCCAAGTTTCCTGTCCCTTTGAATTCTTCGAAGATCACTTCATCCATTCGACTGCCAGTATCGACCAACGCCGTGGCCAAGATTGTCAACGAGCCTCCTTCTTCGACTTTACGGGCCGAACCAAAAAACTTCTTGGGTTTTTGCAAAGCGTTCGCATCGACGCCGCCGGTAAGGATCCGCCCGGAACTGGGGCACTCCGAATTCCAGGCACGGGCCAGCCGCGTGATCGAATCGAGAAAGATGACGACGTCCGTGCCGTATTCCACCAGCCGCTTGGCTTTTTCGATGACCATTTCCGCCACTTGAATATGTCGAACCGCGTCTTCGTCAAAGGTGCTGCTGATCACCTCGCATTGCGGGCCTTTGACCTGTCGCTCCATGTCGGTGACTTCTTCCGGCCGCTCATCGATCAGCAGCATGATCACATAAGCGTCGGGAAAATTCGCCAGCACCGCCTTGGCCATCTTTTGCAACAAGATCGTTTTGCCTGCGCGCGGCGGACTGACAATGAGACCCCGCTGGCCGAAGCCGATCGGCACGATCAAATCGACAACCCGCATTTCGATCTCTTCCGGTGCGGTTTCCAGCACCATCCGCTTATCCGGATGCAGCGGAGTCAAGTCGTCGAAGAAAACCTTACCCGATAGCTTGTTCGGGTCGTCGTGGTTGATCGCTTCAACTCGCAAGAGCGCGAAGTAGCGTTCGTTTTCCTTGGGCGGACGGATTTGTCCAGCGACCGTGGCACCGGTTCGCAGGCCGAAGCGGCGAATTTGGCTGGGCGAGACATAAATATCGTCCGGGCAAGACAAATAGTGATAGTCGGGACTGCGAAGAAATCCGAAGCCATCGGGAAGGATTTCGAGCGTCCCTTCGCCGAACATCAGACCGTTCATCTTTACTCGCTCTTTGAGCAGCTTGAAAATGAGGTCTTGTCGCTTAATGCCGGTGATTTCGGGCAGGTTTTCCTTGCGCGCCTCTTCGATGAGTTGCGGCATCGTCAATTTTTGTAATTCGGCAATGTGGATGTCGCCTTTGCCGTCCAATTTCTCGTGGACTATGCCGCCGGCGCCGGCTTCTTCGGCGATTTCCTCGGCTAGCGAAATCGGTTCTCCTTCGGCCTCGATTTGCCGCTCGATTTCCTCCAGCGACAGTTTGCGGCCAGTGGCATCGACGGTGACCGGCGGCGTATGCATTCCGGTCAGGCCGTGACCGCGGCCATGGCCGGCGCGGGATCGGTTCATTGGACGTGTTGCTCGATACTCCGACATGACGACTGCTCCTGATAGGAAAACGCGTGCGATCGCACGGAAGGCGACCGCGGTGGGAAAGATGAATTCGGTTGACTGGTGGTCGAATATCTGGCCGCCCGGCAACTATTTTTCAGACATACAAATACGACAACTAGGCACTCCTCGATCCATTGGCCAAACACAATTTGACGGCGAATGCAAGTGGCGTTGGAACTGCCGGCCCAATAGAGAACGATTCCTCGTCCGCTAGAAAACCGGAAGGTGAACGCCGGTAAGGGCGCGTGGAAAATCTATCGATGGGATACTCTGTGCCTGGAAAGCCGAACGGCCTCAGAAGGGAAATAGGCCACCGGCGCGATGCCAATGGCCGATTGGCAGGAGTTGTCTACCCGAAAGGGTTCGATAGCTCTTGCCACAAGCGTTCGACCTGGGAACTAATATACCTAAAGTCGCGCGAGTTATCTACTACAAAATCGGCGTGGCGGCGTTTCTCCTCGATCGGCTCCTGAGAAGCCTCGCGACGGGCAAATTCCTCGGCAGTCCACCCGCGCGCGGCTGCACGCGCCTGACGCTGCGCAAGCGGGGCATCTACGAAGACGAGCGCGTCGCAAAACGCGTTCCAACCAGCTTTTAGTAGCACGGGAGCGTCAAGAACAACGATCTGCGTGCCGCGACTGGCCAATTCATCGATTTCCTTCCGCAGCCGGGTTCGAATTTCGGAATGGGTCATCTGTTCGAGCTGGGAAAGTGCTGCTGGGCCGTCGGGGGGAGGGGCAAATACAATGCTCGCCAGCGCTTTTCGGTCGATTTCGCCGTCCGAGCCGATCACTTCTCGCCCCCAATGGCCACCGACCGCGGCCCGAACCGCCGGCAACCGCAGCACTTCATGCCCAGCCTTATCGGCATCCAGCACGCCCGCCCCCAACCGGCGAAACATCTCCGCAATCGTGCTTTTTCCGCTGCCAATTCCGCCTAGCAGACCAATTATTTTCATTTCTCACGCAGTCCAACCGTCTGGACGCTATCAGAAGTGTTCGGCGAGCGGCGTTTCACTTTCGCCGTTGGCCGGAACCACGAACTCACCAAATCGAAGCCCGATGGCACAACAACTGAATCTTGCGGATTTCGCCCCCAATTTTCTAGAAAACGTAACCCTTGCTTTCGCCCAAACAAGCATACTATTTTCCCACGAGCCGCGCCAAATCGGAAAAGAAATTCGGATACGTCTTTTCAGTACAGCGAGGATTGTCGATCACCACTCCAGGCACTCGCAGGCCGGCTAGTGCAAGGCTCATGGCCATGCGGTGATCGTGGTACGTCGCTAGTTTCGCGCCGCGCAGTGGCCGCGGCGAGATCGTCAGGCCGTCTTCATGTTCGCATACCTCCGCGCCAAGTTTGCGCAATTCAATCGCTAGATTGCCAATGCGGTCGGTTTCTTTGTGGCGATTGTGGGCCACGCCGGCAATCGTTGTCGGTCCCGATGCAAACAGCGCGACGACGGCCAAGGTTTGCACCGTATCGCTGATCGCGTTCATGTTCATTTCGATGCCGCGCAGCGGACGACCAACTACCGTGATCGAGTTCGCGTCGTCGCGCACTTCGCAGCCCATTTGCTCGAGGCAATCGACAAATTCAACGTCACCTTGCAAGCTGCCACGGGAAAGCCCTTCAACGGTCACTTCGCCGCCGGTGATGGCCGCGACGGCAAAAAAATAACTGGCGGCGGATGCATCCGGTTCGATACGGTAATGACAACCGCGATAATGGCCCAGAGGAATCGCGAATGGCCCACGATCGCTGTCGGCAACGTCGATTCCAAACGACCGCATCACGGCAAGTGTCAATTTGACATACGGCCGCGAGACGAGCTTGCCGGCGACCGCCAGCTCGACAGATTGTTTGGCATACGGCGCAGCCATCAGCAAGCCGCTGAGAAACTGGCTCGAAACATCGCCTCGCACGGTGGCATTGCCGCCGCGCAAGCCGTTGGCTTCGACGATCACAGGCGGACAGCCGATTCCAGATTCGCTAATCGCTCGCACGCCTAGCTGTCCCAAACCGTCGAGCAGGTCTTGAATCGGCCGCTCGTGCATTCGCGCCGTACCGTGAAAGCGGTAGCGGCCGCAGCCGATTGCCGCCAGCGCCGTAAGAAATCGAACGCTCGTGCCGCTGTTGGCAATGTAAAGGTCGGCCCGATCGGCCGAAATAATGCCACCGCAACCCACGACTTGCAACACGCTGGCAGGCTCATCGGCGTCGATCTTGATGCCCAGCGATCGCAAGGCGGCGACCATCACTTGCGTATCTTCGCTGTCGAGCGCTCCAATGAGTGTCGATTTTCCTTCCGCCAGCGCCGCACAGACCAGCGCACGGTTCGTAATGCTTTTCGACCCCGGCGGGCGAATGCGGCCGCGCACCGGACTAGGAGCGAGTGCAATTTCAATTGAGTCGAACACGCGTCGTGGAGATTTACGATTTTCGATGACAGTTTTGGAATCCACCCCTTCTATCGTCCAGTCTATCCTGCTCCGCCCACTTTGCCACGCCGCATGGCGAGAATTCCCAGGACGATTGCAAAGTCCCACCTGGATCATGAGAGGAGCTATCCGAACTGGGTGATACGGCACGCTTTAGCGTAAGACGGACTTTATGCCAGCCGTGTCGTGTTTGCCGCCATTCATGCCAGCGGTTTGCGATCAACTGGTACAAGGCGCATCTCGACGAAGTGGCTTAATTGCGCGACGTGGAGGGTTCGTCGTTCTCGCGAATTGCACAGCACATCGGCGTCATCTTCGGAACGGTGCAGCGGGGGTACGACCGCTTCCATCCGAAACTGGTGGAACAGACCCGCGAGCCAGGGATGCTTTTCTGCCGCATCCCGCATTGCATATTCAGACCTTCGTGAGCAATCCCTTCGGCGTCGTTGATACGGTGGTCATCGTTATATGGCTGCGCGACCAGTTTGTAACAGGGTGAGCGGTTTGGCGCGGCCGATCTTGATGGCCGGCCATGCCGCCGCTAGTAGGCATAAGCCGAGCGTGGCAGCGAATCCGGTGAGTAAGTGCGTCCACGGTACAACAAACACCGGTGGCCCGCCAAAGAAGAATCCGCTGTAGCGGCTCATTCCTACGCCACACCAGCCGGCGATCAATCCGAAAATGAGGCTCACCAGACAGTTCACGATGGCGATGAGGATCGCCTCGACCAATACCAGCCGCACCAATTCGCCGCGCGTCGTACCAATAGATCGCAAGATCGCCATTTCCCATGTTCGCGCCCGAATCGAAGCGATTACGGTATTGGCAACCGCGAGCGACGTAATCACCAGCGTCACCAGCGGCAACTGGCTCATCCCAAAAATGACCCCATTTGCCCGCTGCATTATGCCTTGGCGAACGGTTTCGGTGGCGGTGAGTCTTGCAAACGGCCGATAGGCGGTAATTTCGCCAACCCCGGCCGTCGTAAACTTTTCGCCGGCGCTCAACTGAGCGATTTCCTGCAACGAAGCCTCGATTTTCGCCGCCGGCTGCGCGTTGTCGAAGTCAAGCCAAAAGAATTCGGTTCGATCCCCAAGTTTGAATTCTTTTCGCACTCGCGTCGCGTCGGCGAACACGATTCCGCCGGTGCGGACGAAATGCCGGCGTACGCCAGAAAACTTGGTAAACCATTGCCATCCCGGCAGCGATACTACACCGACAACGTGAAACTCGACCGTGGAGTCTGGCGCATTAGGCGGTTTGAACCGCAGCGCATCGCCAACCTTCAGTCCGGTTTTCAACTGATAATCCTCAGAAATCAGGCAGCCGTCGCCGTTGGCCAATAATCGTGTGACGTCGCCTCGGTTGCCTGAGACGAACCGTAACGGCAGTCGCGGCAAAACGCGACCGAAGGCTGTGTTAGGTTCGAGTCCGATGACGACGGCGTTTTCCATTCCCATGCCACTGGGCGTTTCGCCCGGCCAGTCGATTGGCGCTTGCTCCACTGCGAGCGGCAATAACTTCTCGCCGTCGATTCCCCGCACTTTGCCGATTCCGACCATTTGTTCGTTGCTAACACCAATCGGCTGAAAGCCGACTATCGCATCCGGCATCCAGTCGCCGGGCAAGAAGGGCTGGAGCATCGAGTATCCCCACGTTTGCGTGGAGACAAAGAGCGCAAGCCCCGATGCCAGCGCGAGCGTGGCCCCCAATGTTCGCCACAAATTGCTCGTTAGCTGTCCGAGCGCCAGCAACGGATCGAGTTTCAGTGTGCGAGCAACGATCGGCCCGAAGCGCTGTTCGCACGCAATGATGACTGCCGGTGTCAAGCAGGCCATCCCAATCAACAGGCAGGGATAGCTTATGAGCGAGTATATGCCGATCCGACTTGCATTGTCGATTGAGATCAGAAACACCGAAATCGGCGCTACGGTCAAGAGCGCCAGACCGACGACGAAGCTTACCCTTGGCCATCGCGGCGAGCCGGTGCATTTCGGCGGAGCCATCGCGTCGATCGGTCGAATCCGCATCGCCTGCCAGGCGGGAATCATTGCCGCTCCCAGGGCGCCTCCAAAGACACTCGCTCCGGTCAGCCACACACAGGTCCAACCGAGCGCGGCCCCATTGGCAAATAGATCCGGTTTGCTCGCCGCGGCGAGAGTTAGAATTGCCCAACCCGCAAGTAGACCGCCACCCCAACCGATCAGCGCCAGCAGAACGCTTTCTACGGCGATGATTGCAGCGATTTGTCCGCGCGTCAGCGCGATTGCTCGTAGCATGGCAAACTCGCGGCCCCGCTCGCTCACGCCCATACTCAACGTGCTGAAAATGATGAATACCGCGGCCAAGGCAGCGAGCGCGGTAGCGGAATACGCCTGCGAGAGCTTTTGACCGACGGAGCCGCTTTGTTCCAGACCTTCGCGAACCGAGTTGAAATCGATCGCCCGTAACGGCGGCGTTACACTGGCCAGGCGCACATCCCATGCCTTGCGGAACACAGCGATATCGAAGCCGTCGCGCAGCGCAATCTGGAGCACGGCAGGCGTCGCCTGGTAGCCATTGGCAAGGTCTGCCGTGGTAGTGCGAACATACACTGCGGCAATGGCTGGCATTTGCGTCATCGCCAGTGGAATTCCCATGCCTTGCCGAACTGGCTTCTTCGATACCGCGGAGGTGCTCTTGTGCGATCGAACATCGTCACCCTTACTGACGGGTTCGGAGCCAGTTCGGACAGCGTTACGACCGACGCTTCTGGGGCCACGACTTCCGCTTGGCGCTTCGGGGGCCTGTTCGATGATGCCGACGACACGTGTTCGTATCCGGTTGGCAATCGTCGTCAGATCAATTTCGTCACCGACAGCCACGCCTAGCCGCTCCGCGGCACCACGGCTTACAACCGCCTCCATCTGCTGCGGAGTAGTCTTGTCGCTGGATAACCAACTGCCATCCACCATTTCATATGGACCTTCGTTAGCATCGGTGGCGACCATCATCGGATCAATCGGCGGCGCCCCGTTCACTGGCGGCCGAGAACCGACGAGTATTCCCAGCATTTTTTCAGATTCGACGCCCTCCGCAGCTACTTTCGTTACGCTCGCCCGCGACTGCGAAATCGGATTGACTTCGATCACCGCCGGATCTCGACGCAGTTCATCAATGATCGACGACGGCAACGCCGCCGCGGCGCTGGCAGGTCCGCCGGCCGTTACCACGATGAGATCATACCGCCCGAGATATTTCGCTGCGTTTTCGTCGAACTGTGAAACCAGCGCTTCATATCCACTGACGACCCACGCCACCGCGCACGCCGACGCAATGACAGCCAAGCTAGCCAGGATCATGCGGGCAGGCTGCATCATCGCTTGTGCGACGACGAGCTTCGCGATTAACTTAAATCCTCCCATGACACAACTCCTCGGGCGCAATGCTTTGCGCCAATTCTTGATAATGGGCAGCGAGTGCTTGAGGGCCATCGAATTGCGAGGTATCGAACTCACTTTGCAGCCGACCATCCTTGAGCACAACGATCCGGTCGGACCAGATGGCCACGCTGGGCTCGTGCGTAACGACGACGATGGTACGGCGCTGGTCTTCGTTCAGCTTGCGCAGCAGTTTGCAAATGAGTTGGCCATTGGTCGTATCAAGACTCCCTGTCGGCTCGTCGGCCAAAATGATCGCCGGATCGGCAACCAAAGCGCGCGCGATGGCGACGCGCTGCTGCTCACCGCCGCTCAGAGCGCTGGGGCGGTGATCGCGCCGCTGGCCGAGACCCAGCATGGAAAGTAGCTGGTCGGCAATGGCATTGCGATCTAAGCTGCGTCCGGCGGCATGCAGCGGCAACAGAACGTTTTCTTTGGCAGTCAGCGCCGGTACCAAGTTTAGCGATTGGAATACCAGGCCAATTCTCCGACGGCGAAATAGCGTAAGCTGACGGTCGGAAAGATCGGAGAGGTCTTGTCCATCGACCCAAACCTTGCCGGAGGTGGCGTCGGTGAGACCTGCAACCAAGTGTAGCAGCGTACTCTTGCCGGAGCCGCTGGCACCCATGATAGCGACGAACTCGCCGGCGGCAACGGCGAGATTTACATCGACGAGCGCGTCGATTTCACGATCGCCCTGAAGAAATCGTTTGGTAAGTTGGCTGACCTTGAGCGGTGGCGTCTGACCGGTCGGTGACTCCATGGAGGGTATCCTTTTTGCAATGAATCGCAGATGCTAGGTGTGCCCATCACAATCCTTACGGATTGTCCGCGATGGTTTCGTTTCCCGCGCGCGTCCATAGGGCTTGCCAAGCCAGCCGGTTGACGCTGTCAGCATAGAACCGCACGCTTCCGTCGGCGAAACAGGCGTTCACGCCGCCTGAGTGGCGGCTGCGCGCTGCGGTGACGCGGATGCGACGGGAACCGAGGTCGGGAATCGGGCTATTTGGCGGAAACCGGCCGTTCATGATCGTGCCGGGGGTCATATCCATCTTGAACCAATTGCACATCCGTTTCGTGTACCAACTGCTGGCAGCAGAAATCGCTGCCTGTGGGCCGCTGGCTTCGGCGGCGTCGGCCGTGGTGATGAGCGACGCCACATCCATGCCGATATACGCCACGTACACTTGAACGTCCGGCGTTCCTCCCGCGGCAATCGTATCGCATGGTCCGCGTAGGGTCTCGGCAAACGCCAGCGTATGGCTCAGCCCATCCGTCACGTGGGCGAACCGCAGGCGGGAATTCGCGTAACACAAGCCGTCGGTCTTGTTGCCGAAGGGATCGCAGTTCTGCCAAGAGCCAGTACCGCTCGAGCCGTTGATCGCGTAATTGCTGCCTGCCCAGTCGTAGGTGTTCGAGCCGCTGGAAATGGCATGCACTGCTGGCTCGGCATCGCTGGGGCAGAGAAAGATAGCGACGGGCGTTGCGGCCGCTTGGATCGATGCCGCGGTCGCCGTCGACGCGCTAGCCGTGAAATCAAACAGCGATGAAAGCTGCGCTTCCTCGAAGTATGGCAGCAATTTGGCGAGCGGCGTGTAGTTATTCTCCAGCGCCGGCAGCATCCGCCGAGCCGATTCGTAATTGTGCAACCCCAGACCGAGCTGTTTGAGATTGTTGGCACACTGGCTCCGGCGCGCGGCTTCCCGCGCGGCCTGCACTGCGGGCAGCAACAGCGCAATTAAGATTCCAATGATGGCAATGACGACTAATAATTCGATTAACGTGAAACCACTGCGACCTGCGTGACGCATCATATTCAGTTCCTGAGTTGCGAATTTCTGACTTGAAGTCCTTCCAATCGGCCCCGTTCTGATGCAAAAGCCGTACCGTGGGCGAAGCAGTGAATTGCTGCGGAATTTCAAGAGCGAGGGCGGCTATCCGTCGAAGGCAACGGCGAATTTTTCGTCGCGCGCGATGATTTTTTCGTCGCAATCGCCCTAATCACCGAGTCAACGATAAGAAAGTTTCGGTCTGGCCGTATTTCTGAAAGTAGCCTTCGACATGGTGCCAGCAGGCGGCCGTCAGCTTGCCGATCGACAGATCGTGCGACGGCTCGATCCTCAGCGTTCGGATGGCCGACAGTTCTGAGGCCGCCAGCGCTTCGACAAATCGCTGGCATTCGACTCGGCTCTCGACCGAACCGTGGATGCCCAAAGAGTGGCGTCGGCCTTGAAACTCGACAAACGCCTGGCCGCTGAAATGGCGGCGATAGAATGGAACTCGAACCTTGTTGGCAGACATGCGAGGTGCTCCCTGGGTTGGAAAACGGACGCGAACGGCCAACTGTCCGGTTGACCGTCCGGTATTACGCTTTAAGGGAACGCAACGCGCGATTTGAGGAGTGGTCCCAGTTGTCCGACGGATGCTACCTGCTGCGAAGCAATCTCACGAACCTCGATGCGGCCACGTTATGGAAGCGTTACATCCAACTGACGGAAGCGGAATGGGCATTTCGGATCACCAAGGACGAGCTGGAGATCCGTCCGATCTGGCATCACCAGGAAGACCGCGTGAAGGCTCACATCCTGGTCTGCTTCCTGGCCTACGCTATGTGGAAGACATTGGCCGGCTGGATGCGGGCTGCGGGACTTGGCGATGCTCCACGCACGCTGCTTTACGATCTGGAGAAGATCAAAAGCGCCGATGTGGTGCTGCCGGCCAGGACTCAGGACGGATGTTTGAAAACGGTTCGTCTACGTTGCGTGACGGAACCTGACGAAGCGCAGGCAGCACTGCTGGATCGTTTGGGACTTCGCCTACCACGTCGCTTATACGTGGCGATCGGCGTGAATTTCGAGGGGCACAAGGAACTTCTGGGGCTGTGGCTGAACGAGACCGAGGGGGCCAAGTTCTGGCTGGCGTGCCTCACCGATCTGCAGAATCGGGGCGTGCGCGACATCTTCATCGTCTCGGTCGATGGCCTCGGCGGCT
>JADZDJ010000183.1 GCA_020851115.1 Pirellulales bacterium | reverse complement strand
GGCCAGAAATTCGACGCACGGCCTGTTTGTGTAAAGTGGCCGCACATTGCAAAGCTGCTCAAGGGACGTACAACGCGCTGATGGTCGGCTTGCGGCGAATACGGATCCTCGACGAGTTGCCGCCCGTCAAGCCATTTCGCCAAGCAGAAGTCCGTGTCATCGAAGACGTTTACCCGCCGAAAAACGCCACGCGACGGCGGGTGTTACAGCAACGGCTTGTGGCTGCATTTCGCAACGTGCTGCCCAAGTTTCCTACTAACCGTGAGCAGATCGAAACGCTACTCGCGTCCGATCTTTCGCTAGGTGTGCTCACCGATATTGTAGCGTTTACGCTGAAACTCGACCAAAAAATCAAGGAAGATTTGCTTGCCCAGCCTCTTCCCGACTTGCGAGCTTTGCTACTATTGGAGTGCCTAGGAGCACGCAGTCGGCCCCTGACGTTGGCGAAATTTCCACCGGAATTTAGTTTGAATTGAGGACTTCAAGGGAAACAGCACAGAAGGAGCGGAATAAGCTCGTGCTCTGCAAAGCCTGTTTTCATCCATTCACCGAAAATCTCAAATATGGGAACGCATCATCCAAGAAGCAATGCAGACAATGGCAGTGTCGCGCTGGAGGAAGACGATTTTTCCGCGGCTGTCACTCAGAGTGGCAAGGTCGATCTACCACGATTACAGCGGGCGGTTCGCGAAATTCTCGCCGCCGTTGGGGAAGACCCTGAACGCGAAGGCTTGCTCGAAACGCCAGCTCGAGTGGCGCGAATGTATGCTGAGCTATTCAGTGGGTTGCATCAAGACCCACGCGAGCATCTGCAAAAATTCTTCACCGAAAAGTACGACGAAATTGTGCTGGTCCGCGATATTTCGTTCAACAGCGTTTGCGAGCACCATTTAATGCCGTTTATCGGCGTGGCGCATGTCGCCTACATCCCCAACGGCCGCGTGATCGGGCTCAGCAAGCTCGCGCGCGTTGTGGAAGTGGTCTCGAAGCGACCGCAAGTGCAGGAGCGACTGACTGAAGAAATCGCCAACTTGCTCGTCGAAGAGCTGAATGCCAAGGGCGTCGCCGTGGTGATCGAGGCGTCGCATTCGTGCATGACTATTCGTGGAATTCGCAAGCCGGGGAGCATGTGCGTTACCTCTGCGATGAAAGGAACCTTCCGGGCAAACTTATCGAGCCGCTCGGAAGTCATGACGTTGATCTATGGCAACCGCCGATGAGTTTACTGTCCGAGGAGGTGGAGTTTGGGACATCGGATGCATGCGGTGTTTTTTCATGGGTCAGATTCCGCAGCTACAATACAGCTCATTTCCCGAATCCGTAACATTCCGTAATGCTCGTTCTCTCACAGTTCGTACTTCGCCTTTCCTTTGGATTGGCGTTTTCGATGGGACTGACGTCTTCGCGGCTGGTGACCAGCGGCTATTTTCGTAATCACGCGTATGTGTTGTTGGGGCTGAATGTCCTGGCGACGCTCGTAGCGCTCGCCAACCGTTCGCAGTTTCTCTTGTGGCCGCCATTGGCGGGTGCCATTCTCAGCTATTTGTCCGCGGCGGTTTGGCTGTACGAAAAGCCGCAGGCGGGAAAAGTATTGCTGTTTGCCGTGGCGGCGGTTTCGCTGCTGGGTGCTTGGTCCGGATCGGCATTGCATCTTGCCCGTTTCGATATTGTATCCTCCCCTGCGCGACAACTGCTGTGGTACCTCGATCCGATGGTGGGTGGGCTGGTATTAGGCTCAACGATGGCTGCCATGTTTCTCGGACACTGGTACCTGAACACGCCGACCATGGAACTTTCTCCTCTGCGCACATTGATCGTGCTCATGATTTTTTCAGTTGTAGTGCGGTCGATCGTTTGCGGCGTCGGAACCTCCTTTCAGCTAGCTGGGCATGGTTTTTCGACGCCTGATCTTTTGATGGATTTCCTCCGCTGGGCGGCGGGAATTGTCGGCGTTGCCGTGCTAGCGATTATGGCTTGGCAGACGCTAAAAATTCCCAATACTCAAAGTGCCACCGGAATACTCTACGTGGCGGTTATCGCTACTTTCATCGGCGAACTTACGGCGCAGCTACTGTCCGCCAGCACGGTCTATCCTTTATGATGACGGATGACTCCAAAGTACACTCGGATCAAAGCAATCCATTGCGATTCCACGCCATGAATGTTACTTATTCCTGCCCCAAGTGCGAATCGATCAATCAGGCTGAGATTGGCGACGATGCAACGGCGATGTCTTGTTCGCATTGCGAACACACGCTGCAAATTCCACCCGGCGCGCTGAACGATGGCAAAGTGACGCGCTGTCTGGCCTGCCCGAGTGCAGATTTGTTCGTTCGCAAAGATTTTCCTCAACGTTTGGGAGTAACGCTCGTGACGATTGGTCTCCTCGGCAGCAGTGTCGCCTGGGCTTACGGCTATCTCTACTGGACGTTTGGAATCCTGTTCGCATCGGCGCTGGTCGACTTATTGCTCTACGCGCTAGTTCCCAACGCCTTGATGTGCTACCACTGCGGGGCCATGTACCGTGGAGTGCGGAACATGGAAGAACATGGTTCCTTTAGCTTGGAGGTTCACGAACGCCATCGGCAACAAAAAATTCGGCTCGCAGAACTCCAGCATGCGCAGTCCGCGCGCCAACCCATCTCCCAGCCGATCGAGATGGACTGACTGCCGTTGCACCCTGCACCCTGAACCTTTCCGCCGCCGTACATGGATCCGGAACGTCAGCGACTTCAAGAAGATTTGCGCGGGCTGGTGACCGGCGACGTGCGATGTGACGACCTATTCACGCAAGTCTACGCCAGCGACGCGAGCATCTATGAAGTTCGGCCGCTAGCAGTGGTGCGGCCCAGAAGCACCGCCGATGTGGTGGCCGTCGTCACGTATGCCGCCCAAAAGCGACTACCGGTGTATGCCCGAGGCGCAGGGACGGGTTTGGCCGGTGAATCGCTTGGACCTGGCATCGTCGTCGATTTTTCGCGGTACATGCGCCGCATTTTACAGATCGATTCCGAATCGGTCCGTGTTCAGCCGGGAGTCGTTCACGCGCAGCTCAACGATTATTTACGAGCGTATGGCCGCACGTTCGGGCCCGATCCGGCCAACAGCAATGTCACCACGATGGGCAGCTTGATTGCCATTGATGGGTCGGGAAGCTATTGGCTGAAATACGGCTCGGCCCGGCGCCATGTCCTGAGCTTGCAAGTGGTCTTGGCCGATGGCACCGTGATGGAAGTTGGGCAGGAGGCGTTGCCGGCCTCCGGCGAGACGACGGAAGCTGCCGAAACAAGCACAGTGGCCTCGGACGGCAGCGCCGCGCGGCAACGCGCACTCATTCGTCAATTATCGACTACGCTGAGTCAGAACGCAGAGGCTATCGAAAAATACCAACCGCAATCGCTCCTCAATCGTTGCGGCTATCAATTGGCAGGGGTTCTCAAAGATGGGCATCTCGACGTTGCGCGACTGCTCAGCGGCTCGGAGGGGACTCTGGCGCTCATTACCGAGGCAACCGTCGCCACGCAGCCGCTGCCCAAGCATCGCGCGGTATCGATGCTGTTTTTCGACCGATTGGAAAATGCGGCCCTGGCGGTGCCAGAGATTTTGAAATATGAGCCGTGCGCCTGCGATTTGCTCGACCGCCGTCATTTGAGCCTGGCGCGCGAGACTAGCCCTGAGTACGAAGTGCTGATTCCGGCCGACGCCGAAGCCGTGTTGTTGGTTGAGATATCGGGCGATGAAGCGAGCGAGGTTCGCGAGCCGCAGAGCCAGTTGGTCGATCGAATACGACGAAAAAAGCAATTCGCGTTCGATGCTCGCTTGGCGCTGGATGCGGCTGAAGTCGATTTGTTTTGGCAACTCACTCGCCGCGTCGTGCCGAGGTTGCATCGGCTCAAAGGCAATGCGCGGCCGATTCCAATCGTCGAAGACGTCGCAGTGCCGCCGGCGGTGCTGCCCGAGTTTTTACTCCGAATGCAAACGACGCTGAAGAAGCATCAAGTGACCGCCTCACTGTTTGGCCATGTCGGCCACGGTCAGTTGCACATTCGGCCGTTTCTCGATTTGGCAAATCCCGCCGACGTGCAGCGAATGGAATCGCTTGCCTCGGAATTGTACGCCGACGTATTCCATCTCGGCGGCACGATCAGCGGCGAACATGGCGACGGGCTGAGCCGTACGCCATTTGTATGCGAGCAATACGGCCCGCTGTAACCAGTGTTCTGCGAAGTAAAGAACATCTTTGATCCGCTGAATATTCTCAATCCGGGAAAAATCGTCAGCGAGCAACCGCAGTCGATTGCCGCGAATCTACGTCCGCTGGAGGTGGCGCTAAACAACCAACCAGCCAGCGGCAGCGAAACAGCGGCCAATCGCGAGTCAGCGCTACCGACCAATGCGCTCGTCCCATTGCACTTGAATTGGGACTTGGCCCAATTGAGCCAGGAAGCCAATCGTTGCAACGGCTGCGGAGCGTGTCGATCGCAATTGAATGACGTGCGAATGTGTCCGATTTTCCGTGTGACGCCCAGCGAGGAAGCCTCGCCACGAGCGAAGGCGAATCTGGTGCGAGCACTGCTCGACGGGAGGTTGAATTCCGACTTGGTGGCCCACGACGACTTCAAGGCGGTGGCCGATTTGTGCGTGAACTGTCATCAATGCCGGTTGGAGTGTCCAGCCAACGTCGATATTCCCAAGTTGATGCTCGAAGCCAAAGCGGCCTATGTCGCCAGCAACGGCCTGCGACCTAGCGATTGGCTGCTTGCTCGGTTCGACCAGCTCAGCGGCTGGGGCAGCAAGTTCAGTCTGCTTGCCAACTGGATGATTTCCAACCGCATCGCGCGGTGGGGGTTGGAAAAAATGCTTGGCATCGCGCAAGGGCGCAAGCTCCCGCGTTTCGCGGCCCGCAGCTTTATGCGCCGCGCCGCCAGGCGACGCCTGACTCGGCCAACGCGGCGCAGCGAACGCAAAGTCTTGTACTTTGTCGATACCTTCGCCAACTATCACGACCCTCAGTTGGCCGAGGCGTTGGTGGCGGTGATGGAGCACAATGGTGTGGCGGTTTATGTGCATCCCGACCAGAATCCCAGCGGCATGGGCCTTATTTCGATGGGAGCTACCGAACCTGCCCGCCGCTGGGCCACTCAGAACGTGCGGATCCTGGCCGAGGCGGTGCGGCAAGGCTACCACATTGTCGCAACCGAACCATCGACCGTTCTCTGCCTGACGCACGAGTACGTGAACTTGCTCGACGATGACGATACGCGCACTGTCGCGGCGAACACGAGCGAGGCGTGCGGATATTTGTGGCAATTGCATCAACAGGGGAAGTTAAAGCTTGATTTCGAGCCGCTGGCGGCAACCATTGGGTATCATCAACCGTGCCACATTCGGGCGCTGCAAATTGGTTCGCCGGCAGAAAACTTGCTTCGGCTGATTCCTGGTCTGGGGTTGCAGCACATCGAGCGCGGATGCTCGGGAATGGCCGGTTTATGGGGGTTAAAGCGAGAAAACTACCGCAACAGCCTCCGCGCTGGCTGGGGATTGATTTCCAAGCTGCGAGAAAGCACGCTGCAAGCAGGCTCGACCGAGTGCAGCGCGTGCAAAATACAAATGGAACAAGGCACGACCAAGCCGACGCTGCATCCGTTAAAATTATTGGCGCTGTCGTACGGCCTGATCCCCAGCATCGCGAGTCAACTATCCGCCCGCGGCGAAGAATTGGTGGTAACATGAAAATCCAAGTGAAACTGTTCGCCGCGGCGCGACAATGGGCGGGCGCCGACTCGGTTGAACTTGAGATGTCAGACAAGCCTTTGGTCGCCGATCTACGGCGCGCCTTGACAAGTCGACTGCCGCGGCTGGAACAATTCGGTCCGCAGTTGCGGTTTGCGGTGGATTCGGAATTTGCCGACGATGATACTCCGATTTCAGCGCAAACCGAGGTTGCCTGTATTCCGCCTGTCAGTGGTGGTTAGAATAGCAGTGATTTGCCCTCCTTGGCTTTGGCGAACGTTGAAAAGCGAGAAATCCAACAAGTGCTGGATCATTTTTCCGACGAAGTCGATCCCGAACCGTTAATGCAGAACCTATCCCTCAAAATGAAACTTGAACGCGCGGAGGAAGCATTGGCGGAGGGCTGTTTTATTTCTTACAAAGAACTCGTTCACAAAACCAACGATCACGCGGCAAGGCGATTGCCTCTGATGCAGGATGAAGAGATCGGCAAAATCCAGGCTCGATCCTTCATCTACGGATACTAAATGTCGTTTGACCACCTAATATCTTCGCCCATCGATATCGCCGCTTTGCTCGACCGCGTACAATCGCCGGCCGCCGGGGCGGTCGTGCTGTTTCTCGGCACGACGCGAGAGGTGACCGATGGGCGAGCCACTAAATCGCTCGATTATGAGGCCTATTCCGAAATGGCCGAGCGGAAACTTGCCGAGTTGGAAACTGAAGCCCGCTGCCGCTGGTCTGTGATAGAATGTTGTGTGATCCATCGGCTCGGCCATCTGCTACCGGGAGAAGCGAGCGTCGCAGTTGCCGTTAGCACTGCCCATCGCGACGAAGCGTTCGCCGCCGGACGCTGGCTGATCGATGCGATTAAGCAAGAAGTCCCGATTTGGAAATGTGAAAACTGGGCGGATGGAGCCATGGAGTGGGTCCACCCAATTCCGCCCCACTGACCCTTGAACCTTAAACCCATTCGTGCTAATCGACTCCTTTGGTCGCGTGCATAACAATTTGCGGATCAGCGTCACCGATCGCTGCAACATCCGTTGTTTTTATTGCATGCCGGCGGAAAATGTGCGATTCAAGCCGCGACGTGAGCTACTCACGTTTGAGGAGATTTTGCGTTTCGTGCGGGCGGCGGCAAAGCTGGGTATCGACAGATTGCGGTTGACCGGCGGAGAACCACTGCTGCGTCACGAATTGCCGAAGCTCGTCGAGCGTCTGGCTGCGGTACCGGGCATTCGCGATATTGCGCTGACGACCAACGGCATTCTACTCGAGAAGCAGGCGGCCGACCTCAAGGCGGCTGGACTGCATCGGCTGAACATCAGCCTCGATGCGCTGTCCGAGGAAGTTTTCGAACAGATTTCCCGCCGCCAAGGACTGCGGCGAGTTCTCAATGGCATCGCGGCCGCGCAGCGGGCTGGTTTTCGAAAGATTCGCCTCAATGCCGTCTCGATTCGCGGCATTACCGAGAGCGAAATCGTGCCGCTGGCCGAATTTGCTCGCCAGCACGGTCTCGAACTTCGGTTTATCGAATACATGCCGCTCGATGCCGAGCAACATTGGGAGCACGATCAAGTTCTCGGCGGCGAAGAAGTGCGGGGGATCATCGAACGCGACGTCGGCCCGCTCGAACTGCTTCCCGTCGAAGACACCAGTCAGCCTGCGACGGACTTTCGCTACATCGACGGCGGCGGCCGCATTGGTTTTATCAACCCGGTCACACAACCGTTCTGTGGCAATTGCAATCGCCTACGGCTGACGGCCGAAGGACAGGTTCGCAATTGCCTGTTTTCGACCATCGAGTGGGACGCTCGCGCGATCTTGCGTGACTCTGCCATCTCGCCGGCAACCGCCGACGAGCGGCTCGGCAAGCTGATCGCCGCCTGTGTCGGTGCCAAAAAGCTCGGCCACGGCATCGACACGCCCAATTTTATCCGGCCGGAACGATCGATGTATCAAATCGGCGGATAATATTGTCGCCCTTGTTGAGATAAAACGTCGATCTCAATTGCCAGGGTGGCTCGGCAATGGAAGCCGCGAAGAGATGGTTGAGCCGACAGCGTGAATTGCCTGGAAGATTGCAAAGCCCGAAACATTGTTTTGAAGAGTCGAAGGCCAGGGAGAAGAATTGAAGTTTTTCATCAGCCGTTGTCGCCAGCTCTCTTTGTTCCATTCTCCCCATCTCCTATTCCTCGAGCACCTTGCATCGACTTTGCGGTCGTCCCAAATGGAATGCCAAACATGCCAAGCAGGAAGCCCGCTGCGCAAACACCGCGGTCGTGAGCGTTACGGAAAAGGCGTCCTTGAGGCGTCAGGTAGGGATCAAGCAGACGAACGCAAGTGATCCACCGCTCAATTGTCGAAGGTTGGAGATGACGTCGAAACCGGGGAGTAGATGTTGCCGCGGGAAAAGTTTGGCGGGAACCTGTTTACTGGCCAAACGGCGCGCGGCATCGAGGTGGCGTGAGCTGGATCTGGGCTCTCATGTTGAACTGCGGGAACCTGTCGAAGCGATGACTAGAGAAAAGCACAAGCAGAGAACCAATACATACTCACATGCAGTCGCACAAATTTATCATTCGTGGTAGTTAAACTTCAACCTCTGATGCTAGGAATCTAGCTGCTCGATGATGGCAAGCGCGCGATCGGCGTCGGAAGCGCGCACCATTACGTCTGGTTCGCCCAAGGGCAGGCCTGGGAAGGGATCGTTCACCTCGGCCACCTGGCATTGAATGCCTGCATCTTGCAAGGCATTGCGAATGAGATACGCCGCGGTAGGGTTCTTTGCCTTATAAATTGTGATGACTTCGTTTGGGTCGGGCATAGTTAGTTCCTCGATTTGTCAACGATTGAATGCGACAATCGCACAATCGTCTGGAATTCTTCCGATGTCACGCTTTGCACCGACAGCCGCGAGCCGCGCCGGAGCAGTTCCATGGATTTCAATTGCTTCACGCTGCGCAGCTCGCCGATCGACACAGCGCGGGGAAATATTTTGTCGAGCTTGATATCAACCATCTGCCAAATCTGATTTTCCGGCGAAGCTTTGGGATCGAAATGGTCGTCTCTTTGGTCCCAGGCGGTGTGATCGGGGTATGCCTCTTTCACGACGACGGCCACGCCGACCACTGCCGGCGGCAGTGTGCTCGAGTGATAGAACAGCACTCTGTCTCCCTTTTGCATCTCGCGCATGAAGTTGCGGGCCTGATAGTTGCGCACGCCAGACCAACACGTTGTCTGCCTGGGGCTGTTGGCTAAATCGTCGATCGAAAAGCACGCTGGTTCCGATTTCATCAACCAGAAGCGCTCAAAGGAAGTCTTGGCCATACTTGGTGCGCGAGAGGGTCTGTGAGTGTCTAAATTCTAGGTCATTCCGCAAGACGACGAAAGATGCTGTGGCCAAACTGGTGACGTTCGACGGTCAAGCGAATAATTCCCCTCGGCTAGCTACCCTCCAAGCGCGGCAGCCATCTCGCCGGTTGGATAAACAGTCGTCACTACCCCGGTGGAACTGCGAAATCCTGTCGCTCTACCAATCCTCACAGCAGCGGCTTTCCTCATGGGCACTGCTCACAGGGTGTTCCAGGCGAGCCGGCTTCCAAATTACCCTTTTCGAGGCCTGCTCGACGTTCACGTCTCCATGATGGCCTGTTGACTTGCTGAGTCGCCAAGGCGACCCTTTGACATCGAAGGCTTCGACAGCGTCAGCGCTTTCATTCCTACTCCGACTGCTCCCGGCTGGAGCGGCCCTTTGCCGGGCGGGCCTTGTACCCACGGAAACTCAACTCCTTTTCACGGCACACTGAGAAAAGCGGGGTAAAGGCGGCTACCGCGCGAAAGATACGCTCGGGCGATCGCAGGAACTTTGTCTGTTGTGAGAAGGCGTCTACGTCACGCGACATGTGACGAGGAAGCCGGAGTGGCTGAATGTTGCACGGCGCTTGGCGGAGCGTGCGATTGAGGAACATTTAGGCAGGCGGAAGGAGGTAGGCAACAAGCAGCACGTAGCGAAAATTTCACTGCGTCGTACGCGCGTCTCTCGACCGTGTCACAAAAAAGTTAGATAAACGTGTTAATCAAATTTTCAATCATCTCTTGCCTGCCGCTGGTGTTGGGGGTGATTTCGCCCTTGTCGAGCATATATTTTTCCAGCGTTTTGAAGTTGGCTTTGCCCGCTTCGATTTCGGCACCGATGCCGCTGTCGTAGGAGGCGTAGCGATCTTTGACGAGCTTATCGAGCGTGCCATCGGCGCGAACGGCGGCGGCGATTTTCAGGCCGCGGGCGAAGGCGTCCATGCCGCCGATGTGGGCGTGGAACAGATCGACCGGCTCGAAACTTTCGCGGCGAACTTTGGCATCGAAGTTGAGGCCGCCGCTGGTGAAGCCGCCGTATTGAAGCAAGACCAGCATGATTTGGGTGGTCAGGTAGATGTCGGTCGGGAATTGGTCGGTGTCCCAGCCGAGGAGCAAGTCGCCGTAGTTGGCGTCGATCGAGCCGAGAAAACCTTGCATGGCGGCATATTCGAGCTCGTGGTGCATCGAGTGGCCGGCCAGCGTGGCATGATTGGCCTCGATGTTCATCTTCACATGTTTTTCCAGGCCATAGGCGCGGAGGAAGTTGATGCAGGCGGCACTGTCGAAGTCGTATTGATGCTTGGTCGGTTCTTTCGGCTTCGGCTCGAAATAGAACTGACCGGTGAAGCCGATTTCCTTGGCGTAATCGACCGCCATGTGCATGAAGCGGGCGAGGTGATCGATCTCGCGCTTCATGTTCGTGTTCCATAGGTTTTGATAGCCTTCTCGGCCGCCCCAGAACGTGTATCCAGCGCCACCGAGGTCTTTGGTGACTTCGAGGCATTTTTTTACTTGCGCCGCCGCAAAGGCGAAGGCGTCGGCGTTGCAGCTCGTGGCCGCGCCGTGCATGTAGCGCCGATTACTGAACAGATTCGCGGTTCCCCACAACAGACTAATACCGGTGCGCTGCTGTTCTTCTTTGAAGATTTTAGCGACCGCGTCGAAGTTTTTATTCGACTCTGCGAGCGTAGCGCCTTCGGGAGCGACATCGCGATCGTGAAAGCAGTAGAACGGCGCACCGAGTTTTTCGATGAATTCGAAGGCGACTCGCGCGCGGATGCAGGCATTTTCGACGTTGTCGGTCGGTCCTTCCCAGGGGCGGACCATCGTGCCCGGGCCAAAAGGGTCGCTGCCTGTGCCGCGAAAGGTGTGCCAATAGGCGACGCTAAAGCGGAAGTGGTCCTTCATCTTCTTACCTTCGACGACTTCGTTTTCGTCGTACCAATGGAAGGCAAGGGGATTTTTGCTCTTGGGGCCTTCGAACTTGATCTTCGCAATTTCAGGAAATGCGGGCATGGGCTGGCCTATTGCTACAGGGGTCGGTGATCGGGTGCGCGCAAAAGAGGCGCGATCGGCAAGATACTAGCCAACATCGTGCCATATTGTGGTAATTGTCGCAACTGGGCCAAAATTCATCCGATCTAAATGATGGAGGGTGTCAACATTCCTGTGCCAATGGCCTACGACCGTGAGCCCTTTTCGCAAGGCATACACGACAGCGATCCAGCATTCCTAACAAGCTCACGACTGCCAACGCTGTGATGAGGCGCGTCGCTGGCAATCCAAATGCAACTCGCTTAAAATCGCACCTGCGTTGATTTGCAGGTTGTTATTTTGGAAATATGGCGCAAGTACAATGTTGCGAGACGTCGCCAACTGGATTCTATACGAATGAAATAAAACGATGGCGGTCGTTTGATGATCCGTTCATTACTAGCGAAAACCAACCTGCGAAAGTGGCATTTCCCCCGAGTTGTTTTCACTGTAGAGAGTGAGATTTCGCGCCTGATAAACAACTATGCCGGATTCAATCCATCTGCCGCCCGTTGACGTGTTGCGGATCGTCGATGCCGAGGCGAATCGTGCCGGCGAAGGCTTGCGCGTGGTCGAAGACTACGTGCGGTTCGTGCTCGACGACCGGCATTTGACCGAACAGGTCAAGCAATTGCGACACGATTTGGAGGCGGCGCTGCGGCCAATGGCAATGGCCGACCGGCTGGCCGCACGCGAATCGCTGGCCGATGTGGGTGCGGACATTTCGACCCGTTCCGAATCGGATCGCACCGATGCCGCGTCGGTTGCCGCCGCTAGTTTCAAACGCACACAACAGGCTCTGCGGGCACTGGAAGAGTACACCAAACTGGTCGATACAACCGCGGCGCGACAGGTCGAATCACTGCGCTATCGTTTTTATACGCTCGAACGGGCCGCCGTCATTGCCGCCGATGCGATCGCGCGACTGGCCGATGCTCGACTGTACGTATTGGTCGATGGCCAGTCGACGGAAGCCGAATTCGTCAGGCTGATCGAAACACTCGTCGCCGCGGGCGTGGATGCAATTCAACTGCGCGACAAGCGACTTGTCGATCGCGAGCTACTGAACCGCGCGCGTCAATTGCGCGCTTTGACCAGTGGATCAAGCACACTGTTTGTCATGAACGACCGACCCGATCTGGCCGCGCTTTCGCGTGCCGATGGCGTTCACGTCGGGCAGGATGATTCGAGCGTGAAGAACGCGCGATCGATCGTCGGCACAAAAATGCTGATCGGCGTTTCGACGCACTCGATCGAGCAGGCGCGGAAAGCAGTGCTCGATGGCGCGAATTATATTGGCATCGGACCGGCATTTCCTTCGGGCACCAAATCGTTCGATGAGTTCGTTGGCGCAGCGTTGCTCGGCCAAGTGGCTGTGGAAATCCGCCTGCCGACATTTGCCATCGGCGGAATCACGCGGGAGAATCTGCCCCAAGTGCTTGCCGCTGGGATCGATCGCGTGGCGGTGAGCGGCGCCGTCGTCAAAGCGGCCGATATAACCGCAGGCGTACGAAGTTTTCAAACCTTGCTTGGCCGCTAGGAATCAATGGATTCCTCGCGGGCCATCGTGAGCAGCGCGTTTGACGATTGGTGGAGCCGATTGCAAGCAATAGTCAAGCGCCAACGGACTATTCGACCGCCTCTGTCCAGCGGTTCTACGTTGCGGAAGAGTGTGAAGACCGCGTTCTTCATCCCGCTTCGCGGCGCTGCGGTGGTTCGACGTTGGTCTGATGCAACCAGTGCGGGCCGCGGAGAATCGCAGCGGCCGGCATGGCCATGCCGCCGACGCGACCTCCCGGATGGCCATCCCAGGCGTGGGCGGCGATGGATTCCAAAACCTGTTCCGCGACGGCCAATACCGCTCGCCCTTGCTGCCCGGTTACTCGTGGCTCGCGTTGCTGGCGGATGCTGTCGGCAAAATCGGTCAGTTCGTCAAGGATTGCATTTTGCGCCGTCGCTTCAAATCGTTCGATGGGCAACAGGTCTTCAAACAGGTGGTCTTTCAAATGAGCGCGCGATTCGGGTCCGACATCGTCCAAATCGAACTCGCGATGCAACAATTCCGTCACCGGTCGCACCACGGTGGCTGCGCGGGTGGCAAAATCGAGCGATACGGATCCGCGCTCCGACCAGATTTGCATCTGCCGCAGAGGCTTGTAACTGATTCTCGAAGCACACAGGTTCGCAACGCAACCGTTGGCAAATTCGACCCGAGCCTGGGCCACGTCTTCGTTTTCGCCAATCACCGAAATACCGAGCGCCTGCACGCTATGCACCGACGAGTTGGCAAAATGCAACGCCAAATCGAGGTCGTGAATCATCAGATCGAGAACCACGCCAATATCGGTCGAGCGAAACGTGAATCCGCTGCACCGCGAGGCTTCGATATACTTCGGCTCGCGCATCAGCGGCGCTACGGCCGGCTGATTCCACGCTGGATTGAACCGCTCGATATGGCCGACCTGCACGATGGCGCCCGATTTCTTCGCCGCGGCAAGCATGCCATCGGCTTCCGCGACGGACGTGGCCAGTGGCTTTTCCACCAGACAGTGAATGCCCTGCGAGAGCAGCGACTCACCGACCGCATGATGAAACCGCGTCGGCGTGGCGACCACGGCGGCATCGATCTTGCCGATCAGGTCGTGATAGTCGGCCATCACGGGCGCTTGGCACTCGGCCTCGGCCAATCGCCGCGCTTCGGGGAGCGGATCGACGACGCCGACCAACTCGACGCCGGACACCTGCGTCGCCAGCTTGGCGTGAATGCGGCCCAGATGGCCCGCACCGATGACTGCAAGGCGAAGTGATTCAGACATAGGTGATTCCTTGCATCCCGTGGAGAAAAAATGCAGGGGCGAAGGGGATTGTATGCTCGTCGTCGATTTACGCCGCGCGGCGTCGTTCGCGCGAACGGCCGTGCTTGCCTTCTTGTTGAGTCTGAATGAAGTCTAGCAACTCATTGACGGCCGGCACGAGCTTGTCGTTGCTACGTAGGATCTCGCGCGCATGGTCGAGTCCGACTTTGGCGCGGTACAGCAAGCGGTGGGTTTCGGAAAGGCATTGAATGGTCGCGGACGAGAAGTTTCGCCGCTTCAAGGCCACAACGTTGATGCATCGGGGGCGGGCAGGATGCCCTTCGCAAAGCATAAACGGCGGGACATCGTGAATCACGCGGGCCAATCCGGCCACGAACGAATATCGGCCAATGGTCGTAAAGTGGTGTACGCCGATGCCGCCGCTGAGCGTGGCATGGTCGTGAATGTGAACGTGACCCCCGAGCAGGGTCGCATTGGCCATGATGATGTGATTGCCGAGTTGGCAATCGTGTGCCACATGACTGCAGGCCATGAAAAAGTTGTAGCTGCCGATGCGGGTGACCCCGTCTTCCTTTTCGGTGGCGCGGTTCACCGTGACGCTTTCGCGAAAGATGTTGTGGTCGCCAATGGCAACTTGTGTATCCGTGCCGCGGTAGCTGACATCTTGAGGATGCGCTCCAATGACCACGCCGGGAAACAGATGATTCTCTTCACCGAGCGTGACGCGGCCCATCAGCGTCACATTATTTTCCAGCCGCGTGCCGCGACCGATCTTCGCGTCTGGCCCGACAACGCAGAACGGACCGATTTGCACATCGTCGCCGATTTCGGCCTGCGGATCGACGATGGCATGTTGAGAAATGTGAGAGGCCATGCAGTTGAATTGCAATCAACGATTGTAGTTTGAACCGTTCTCAGTTGGTCGTTTGTTGCTCATCGCTCGTTGAGGAAGACAGATCGACGCCGATCCCCGGATCTCGAACATCGACCACCGACAATGGATTAACCCGCCCGACGACGGCCGACAACTTTCTCGCCTTCAGACAAGAGAACTCGAACCATTTCCGCGTTGAGCCGGTGACCGCTGCGGTGAGCGATGACTTGGCCGACGACATCGCAACCGGCCAGGGCGAAATCGCCAACGAGATCCAGGATTTTGTGCCGCGCGCATTCGTCGCGATATCGCAATTCGTTTTCGATCGGCCCGTCGGCGTCGAACACCAGCAGATCGGTCAGTTTGGCTCGCTTGCCGAAGCCTTGTGCTTGCAGCCACTCAGCTTCTTCCTTCAACATGAACGTGCGGGCTGGGGCCAGGTCGCGGCGAAACGTCTCGGGGGTGATGGAAACTTGCAGCGTCTGACGGCCGATGCTGCTGTCGGCCCCGTAATCGACGCGGTAGCGCACGGACAGGCCATCGGTCTGCGCGGGGCGGACTTCGATCCAGCTTTCATCGTCGCCTAGTCGCGTGATTTCTCGCACGATGAGTTGCGAGCGGGTTGCATGCTGCACGACGACGCCGACGGTATCGAGCGCTTCGACGAGCGCTTTGGCCGAGCCATCGAGGCCGGGCAATTCCGGCCGATCCACCCAGACTTCGCAATTGTCGATTTGCAAGCCTGCCAGCGCGGCTAAAACGTGTTCGACCATTTCCACGCTGGCGCTGCCGCGACGAAGCACCGTGCGCCGGGGCACTTCAACGCGATGCTCGACCGCGGCTGGCAACTGAACAGTCGGCGTCAGATCGCTACGAACGAAGACCACGCCCGTGTCGGGCGCGGCCGGGCGGAACTCCACCTTCACATCACGTCCGGTCCAGTAGCCATAGCCTTCGACGACAGCCACGCCGGCAAGGGTACGTTGATTTCGCTGATTGCAAGACACGCGGGTTTTCGTCATGGAGTGGAGCAGAGAATTCAGGGTTCCCGGTTCAGGAGGTTGGTCGAGGCTCGGTTTTGCTGCATGCACCGAATCTCGAACCCCGAACCATTCAAACGGCCGATGCGCTCAGCATGGGAACCGCACATGCGAACCACGTCGAGCGCATCGACCAAGCCAAGGTCGATCGAGAAAGAGAAAAGCTATCGTCGTGGAACCGGCGGCGTGCTGACGCCTTGAGTAATGGCGCCACTGCCGCCGCGCTGTAACTCGGTCAGCACAAACGGGGTAATGTCCATCCGCGAGTCGTAGTAGACGACGATCTTGTTCATGCCCTGCAACGTTTGGTTTCGGTCGTTCGGATCGGGAGAATCGACACCACTGAACCGCAGCACCAAATTGATTCCATATCGTGAGGCGACGGACCGCACGGCATCGTCGATCTCGCGAGATACCGAGAAGAAGATTCTGCCTTCTTCCTCGATGAATTGTCGCTTTTGCATGCTGATTTTCACCTGCAACTCGCCTTGTCGTCGGAGCACGGCCTCTTCGCCCCGCTTGAACTCAGCGCCGTTTTCCGGATATTTTTTCAGGTCCTCCTGCATCTTGCGAATTTCCTCGGCCTCCGCTCGCGCCGCGGCTTCGGCGACTTCGACTTTGGACTTCATCCCATCTAGCTGTCCCTTGAGTTTCGGGTAGGTTTTCAAGATGTACGAGATGTCTACGACAGCAATTCCATTCACTCCCGACCCGCCTGGGGTCGGTGCGGCGGTGTGCGGTGCAGGGGTACCGGCGTTGGAAACCGGCTGCCCGTAGGATGAGGGACCGGATTGTCCCAGGGGGGCTTGCCCTTGACCAAATGAATTCGAAGCGTAGCCGGTCAGAAGCGTTGCAGCGACCGCCAACGCGGTCGAAAAGCGGATCGTAGGCACGTCAGCACTCCTTGCTTGTTTTGCGGGCCGATCTTCCTTGACCGGCCGCTGAAAATCGTCCTGCCGATGCACTTCCAATTTTGCTTGGAGGCGATGGGTCAGGCAAAAAGCGGGCGGTATTGTGGCGACAAGCAAATTTCGCCGCAAGGGCAAAAACGTGGCGTATTTATCCGTGTAACCACGAAAAATCGGTGCCGATAACGCAGCGTTATCCGAAAAACATGGTGCGAGTTGTGGACGCTGCGCGTTTCTGGCAATTCCATACGACAGAGCGCTTGCGGAGCACAAAGTCGGCGGCAATACTCTTTTGGAGCCTGCCAGCGGGCTTTGGGGAGCGTAGTAGAAGATATGGCCCAACCATGAAACGCTGGCGCATTTTCGAGCCGCGCCCGTTAGCGAGCGAAATCGAACCGACCGCTTGCTGGCGGTCAAGGTTGAAGGTTCGGTAGCGCGTTGTTGGCGATGGCCTCGAGCATCGCCAGAATTTGTATTTTCAATTCTCATGCAATAGGACTTTTTCACGATGACGAGCCAGCAGCAACGGAGCATTTCATATTTCATGGGTTCGCTTGCCGTGTTCGGATTGGCGGCGATGACCTTAGCCAATACGCTCGGTAGCGGCATCGATCGCAAGGCGTTCGATACATCCGTAAAGCCGGGAGATGATTTTTTTCAATATGTGAATGGCACATGGATTGCGCATCACCCGATTCCATCGGAATTCAGCCGCTGGGGTGCGTTTCATCAGCTTCGCGACAGCACCACGCTTGCGCTGCGCGACATCCTGGAGGCGCTCGTTGCCGACAGTGGCAAGCTCGATCCCGAGCGCCGCAAGCTGCGAGATTTTTATCGCACCGCGATGAACGAAGAAAAAATTGAGCAGCAGGGCCTGAAGCCGCTGGCCGGGGAATTGCAACGCATCGAGCACATCGACAGCATCGAGGGCTTGGGGAATGCACTGGCGAGTTTTCAGGCCGAGGGCATTTCGTTGCTGTTTCACCTCGGCGTCAGCCCCGATGAAAAAGACAGCACTCACTACGCCGTTGATTTGATGCAAGGCGGCCTGGGGCTGCCCGAGCGAGACTACTATCTCGGCGACAAGGATGATTTGAAAAAGATCCGCGAAAAGTACCGAGAACATGTGGCCAGGATGTTTCAATTGCTGGGGGACTCCGACCTCGACGCAAAGAAGCACGCCAGTACGGTCGTGGAGATCGAAACCAAGCTGGCGGAAGCATCGCGCACGCCGACGCAGCTTCGGGACCGCGAATCGCAGTACAACAAGAAAACAATCGCGGAATTGTCGGCGCTGGCTCCAAGTATCGACTGGCTGAAATATCTGCAAATTGTGGGTCTTAGCCAAGCAAAGGAGATCATCGTCGGACAGCCGGAGTTTTTCCAGCGCGTCAATATACTGTTGACAAGCGCGCCCATCGAGGATTGGCAAACCTACTTGCGCTGGCATTTAATTCGCTCGACCGCTCCCTTTCTTAGCTCGCCATTTGAGGAAGAGCACTTTCGCTTTTACAGCGGCGAGCTGCGCGGCGTGAAAGAAATGCAGCCACGCTTCAAACGTGTGATCGCGACCATCGACGGAGAAATGGGCGAGGCGCTCGGTAAACTCTATGTCGAAAAGCACTTCCAACCCGCCGCCAAGCGGCGAATGGACCAACTCGTGAAGAACCTGATCGACGCCTTCCGCCAGCGGTTGGCGACGCGCGACTGGATGGGAGATGAAACCAAGAAACAGGCGCTCGACAAACTGGCGAAGATCGCGCCAAAAATTGGCTATCCGGAAAAATGGCGAGATTATTCCGACCTGGAAGTTGTCGCCGATTCTTACGTGCAAAACGTACTTCGGGCCGAGGCCTTCGATACCCGCTATCGATTCTCGAAGCTCGGGAAGACCGTCGACCGAGAAGAATGGCACACGACGCCGCAGACTGTGAACGCCTTCTATAGTTCCACGCAGAATGAAATTACGTTTCCAGCCGGAATTTTGCAGCCGCCGTTTTTCAATCCCACAGCCGACGATGCCGTGAATTACGGAGCCATCGGCGCGGTAATCGGCCACGAAATCACGCACGGCTTCGACGACCAAGGCAGCCAATCCGACGGCGACGGCAATTTACGAAACTGGTGGACCGAAGCCGATCGCGGCCGCTTCATGGCGCTGGCCAACAAGCTCGTGAAGCAATACGACGACTGCCTCGCGATTGATGACCTGCATGTCAACGGCCGCTTGACGCTGGGAGAAAACATCGCCGACCTGGGCGGCGTCTCCATTGCTTATGCCGCGTATCAAGACTCGCTCGGCGGTAAGGAAGCGCCCGTGATCGACGGCTTTACCGGCCCGCAGCGGTTTTTTATCGGCTTCGCCCAAGTGTGGCGAGGTTCAGATCGCGATGCCGAACTGCGTCTGATGATCCGCACCAACCCGCACTCGCCGGGCAAGTTCCGCACCCTTGTGCCGCTGTCGAACTTCGGGCCGTTTTATGATGCTTTCGACATCGAACCTGGCGATAAGTGGTATCGAAAGCCGGAAGAACGTGTGCAGATTTGGTAGATCGAATCGACACTCAGCATCCTACCTCACATGCAATTATCAGGCTCCGCCGTGATGATTACAGCGAAAAAGGCTTTGATAACTTACAGAATTTGCACGCGCGATCGGTATGCATCTGAATACTTCACGGCGGAGCGTGACGAGCGCATTATTTCACACCCCTTTGCCAATTTCGCGCTGCAGCCTCAGCACTGCATCGGCCAGTTCGTCCGCGCCGTGGCGGTAAACGTCGCACACGGGTAAGCTTAACCGCGCACGCACTTGCTCGCGTTCAATTTCCGCCTGCTGAGGTGTGCAAAGCCGGCTGTTCATTGCAACGCCAATCACCCGGCACGGGTGCATCAGATTGGCCATCGCTTCATTGGCGCGAATGATTTCTTCTAGCGACTTGAGTGGAACATGCTCCAGGCCGTTGACGTGCGTGCGGCCAACTTCGTAGCACACGATCAGTCCGTCCGGCATGCAGCCATGCAACAAGCCCAGCGTCACCGCGGAATAGGCTGGATGCGCGAGCGAACCCTGCCCTTCGATCACCATTATTTCATGCTGCTGATGGGCGAGCACCAGCTTTTCGGAGGCCCCGTTGATAAAGTCCGACACCACACAATCGATGGGACACCCCGAACCGGCGATCATGATCCCAGTTTGTCCCGTGGCGACGAACACTGCATCGTGCCCCTTGGCCTTCAGCGCATCGGCCACTTCGATCGATACGACCATTTTGCCAACGCAGCAATCGTTGCCGACCGCGTGAATGCGCAGGCAACGTTCGTCGATCCCTTCGCGTTTGGCCACGTCACGCTCGCGATTGCGGCGAACGTCGATCAATTGGGAGCCGTGCTCGGCGGCGGCGGCGGCAAATTCGGGGTCATCGGCCAAGAACTCGTGCAGGCCCGATTCGATCGTCATGCCGCGCTGGATCGCTGCTAGCACTGCTTGTCGCATTCCCGCGGGCAGCTTGCCTCCTTGTGGCGCGATTCCTACCAGAAGCGTATCAGCCACAGGCGCTTGTTCAATCGAACCGACCACAGGAATGTCGCCGCCAATGCCCAGCAAGTCGCTAGCCGTCTTGCCAGCAAATGCCGAATCGAGTACGGCCACCACGTCACCAGGTCGATAGCGAATGACACTGACTGCCGTCTTGGCGTTGATCGGGTTGCTGTAGCCTTCCGTCAGAACAATCAAACGCCGAGCCATTTCTAGATCCGTCAAAATAGAGAAGGATGGTTGAATTTTGCAGAATCGCTAGCTTGTGTTCTAGCGATTTTTTAGACCTCTGGAAAGATAGGCAGTTCCTGGCGATCTTCCACGGTTCTACGCTACCCAACCACGAGTGATACAATTCCAGGCAGCGCCCAATAAGAAGCGATTAGCGCGACAGATCGCTTCCGAGCGGGCGTGGCTCGGGTTTTCGTGGATCATGGCTTTTTGCCGAACTCCCCTTGCCGCGGCAGGCCAATTTCCAGTATTTACCCGCCTTCCTTGAGCGGTAAAAGTGCGCCGCCACGGGTTCACCGCGCGCGCACTTAAGTAGGCTTGCCATCCACAAGATCGTTGCTCGTCGCAGTTCGCGACGGGCACACTTGTCGGAATTCAGCGCTGCTCGGTCGCGGTTCGCCGCGCCGCCGCGATCAACTCGTCTCGAACATCCTTTTCCGGTGCCTCGCAACTTTGGTAGGGAACCGCGCTCGATGGTGGCATTCCGCCTGCGACTGGTGGTCGGCTGCACACTGGTGTTTGCTGCCTCGCTGACGGTGGCCTGGCCGCTCTATGCGCAGTACTCGCAAAATGGCCCGTCCACGCCGCAGTCGAGCTATCCTCCCTATACGGAACCAAACTTCGCGATTCCGCCGGGCATGCCAGGCTCGCCCGGTTCACAAAACTTGGATTCACCAGAATTCTACGAGCAGCAAGATCGAAGCGGTACGCCGAAGCGACCCCCACAGAGATCAGCGGACGGTTCTGCGGGGTATTCAGGCGCCATTGCAGTTCCGAAGGGCAGCCAGCCATTGCCGCCGACTGCCGGCGAACGCATCGTCAAGAGCATCCGCTTCGAGGGGAACCATACGACCGACGTGGCGAAGCTGCAAAAACTGAACACCCGCATCGGGCAGCCCTACGATCAGCGTTTGGTGCTTGAAGACGTTCGCAACCTGAACAGCGACCGTCACTTTCTTGACGCGAAAGTGCAGCTTCGCGACTTGCCCGATGGCGTGGAGGTGATTTTCCAGGTCGTCGAGCGGTCGATGCTGCAAGACGTGATCTTCGTCGGCAATCAAGACAGAACTAATCGCAAGCTACTCAAACAGTCGGAATTGCAAAAAGGAGGCGCGCTCGACCCCTATCAAGTCGAAGAAGCCCGCCGGCGGCTGGAAACCGAATATCGCGCGCAAGGCTACCCACACGCCTCCGTCAAGGTGATCGAGGGGAACGACCTGAAAGACGCCAAGGCTGTCCTCAGCGTTCACGAAGGGACGCAAGAAAAAATCTTTTGGACATCATTCGAAGGAAATACCATTGCCAGCGACGGCCGCTTACGCACGCAAATTCAAACTTCGCGGAGCGTGCTGTGGGTGTTTGGCGGCAAAGTCGATCGAAGCAAAATCGAAGAAGACGTGCAGCGTTTGACATCCTATTATCGCAGTCTTGGCTTCTTCGATGCGAAAGTCGGTCGAATCTTGGAATACAGTGAAAGCAAGAAATGGCTCACGGTTCGGTTCATTATCAACGAAGGTCAGCGCTATTCGATTCGGAATGTGTCGTTCCTTGGCAACGAAAAGTTTACCAACGATACGCTGAACAAAGACCTCGTGCTCAAATCCGGCGTACCGTTCAACCAGGATTCACTGAACAAAGACGCGGCCCTGCTGCGCGACATCTACGGTGGCCACGGATATATCTTCGCCGATGTGCAGCCGGAGACGCGCCTGCTCGAAGAGAAGCCAGAAGTCGATTTGGTCTACGATATCCAGGAGGGGCGACGCTACCGCGCCGGCCAAGTGAAGATCAACATTGGCGGCGAGCACCCACACACCGCCCATCAGGTGATCTTAGAGCGGATGTCGATCAAGCCTGGCGACATCATCGACACACGCAAGCTCCGCGAGGATGAACGCCGAATTGGCTTTGCCCAGGTGTTTGAGTCCGATCCCACCAAGGGCGGACCGCCCAAGTTCATTCTGGCCAGGCCTGACAACGAAAACAGCGAACTGGCCGAAGAGCCGCGCCGCACCAGCCCGACTCCACGCACCGGCAGCGAAAGTGCCCCCAACTATCGCGGCCAATCTCCCGACGACGCCGTGGAGATGGATATTTTCTATGTTCGCGATCAAAGCGGCGTTCGGACCTTCCTTCGCGATTCGGTTGGCGCGGTGCGCCGCGTGCTATGGCCGGAGCAAGAGGCTAGCCGGCCGCAGTCTCTCGAAAATGCAAAAGTGCGCGCCCAAAGCCCCGATCGCTCCGGCTCAAACTGGAGTGCTGCGCCTAACAATTACTGGAAGAACTATAACCCCAACACGCCAGGCCAGCCTGCGTCGTCCTGGGGCGCTCATGATCAATCAGTCGAACCTCCGGCGACAGTGCGAACCGCGGCAAACTCCTCCCCCTATCTGCCATCTGGTAGCCAGCCATTGCCGCCCAATATGGCCACTTCGCCTCCAGGCGCGTATCAAAAAACAACGCCGCCAATTTCAAGCCCTGCGCCGACATTTCCATCCAACACCGCGCCCGCCTATCCTCGGAGCACACCCATATCTCCAGCCATTTCTACCCCTGCGCCGAACTACACCGGAACGCCTGCATACCCGCAGTCGGCTCCCACTGCAACTGTTGCCGCGCCCACCACTGCGCCTTTCGATCCTTACGCAAACCCGCAGCCGCCTGGCTTCAACCAGCCTGTATACTCGCCCCCAGCAGGCGGAGGAACTGTTTTTGGCGGCCCAGCCTACGAAAATCCGCAGCCCTATGTCGTCCAACAGCAGCCAGCGTTCGGCGATTCGCTGGTCACTCCGCCCGGCGGCGCAGCAGGACAGCCTTCGCCGCTTGATCCCGGAACGGGCGCAATCAGCAATGCGCCAATTTTCAGTCCGCCGACCGATCCGACGATTCCGCTGGAGATCAACCCCAGCGAACGGCAAACCGGCCGCCTCATGCTCGGCGTCGGTGTGAACTCCGATGCCGGTCTGATCGGCAACTTTGTGCTCGACGAGCAAAACTTCGACATCACCCGGCTGCCGCGATCGTGGGAAGACATTCGCAACGGGACCGCATGGCGCGGCATGGGGCAGCGATTCCGCCTTGAGGCCAATCCCGGCACGGTCGTCCAGCGATATGCGGTCACGTTTCAAGAACCGTATTTGTTCGGCACGCCGAATCAGCTCAATGTGTCGGGTTATTATTTCACCCGAATCTATCGCGATTGGAGCGAAGAGCGGCTCGGCGGCAAGGTCGGCGTCGGGCGTTTGATTACGGCCGATTTCTCAGTGCGAGCCAGCTTCCGCGGCGAACGAGTGACGGTATTCAATCCGCGCAGCACCACAGTCGAGCAATTAAAGGAAGTCGTCGGCGGAAACGATTTGTATGGCTTCGGCGTTGGCGCATCGCAAGACACTCGCGACAGCCCCTTCCTGCCCACCCAGGGTCATCTGCTGTCGGCCGATTTCGAACAGGTCGTCGGCTCATTTCAGTATCCACGCGTGATCCTGGAAGGCCGCCAGTATTACTTGTTGCGACAGCGGGCCGACGGTTCCGGCCGGCACACGCTTTCGGTCGGCAGCGTATTCGGCGTCACGGGGTCCGATACGCCGATTTACGACAATTTTTTCGCGGGTGGTTTCAGCACGCTGCGCGGCTTTCAGTTCCGAGGCGCATCGCCAGTCGTGCAAGGCATTCAAGTCGGCGGTCGACTCGAATGGCTCAATACGGTGGAGTATATGTTCCCCATCACCGCGGATGACGCCTTGCGCGGCGTGATATCTTGCGACTTCGGTACGGTCGAGCAGAATGTGGCGATCAATAGGAATCAATTCCGCGTGGCGCCCGGTTTTGGCCTTCGCATCAATGTGCCGGCCATGGGCCCAGCGCCATTAGCTTTCGACTTTAACTTCCCGGTGGCCTTCGCCGAAACCGACACGAAGCAAATCTTTGCCTTCTTCGTGTCCACCGGCCATTAGTACGCATGCGGCATTCCGCCACAATGAGTCGGACGCTTCCGCCGACGCCGCACGGATCGTAGCTTTAACGATCCGAAGAGTAATTTCCCTAAAAACGCCTGTGAATCCAAGAATTCCGACGCGTAACATCTGACGAGGGATAGACTTGTAGCAATTCTGGCAATACCGATTGCACATCATTGACACTTGCAAGGGCACTGCTTATAAAGCGCGGCATCGACCGGTGACGCTTGCAGGGAACAACGGATTGCAAGCGATTGATTACGGCTCACCGGTCATGGACTGGCGCACTCGGATGGTGCGGTGCCGCATGACGCTGCGAACCGGGATTTTGACGGCGGCTCTCGTCTTGGTTTTGGGCGCTGCGCGATGCGAGTTGTTTGCCGCCATACTTTTTCGCGACTCGTTCGACTACGCGGATGGCGAATTGCAAGTAGCCAGCCGCTACCTGTGGCTCAAGCACAGCGGCAATAGCCCTGGACAGTTTGTCGTCAGCCGATCGCTCTTCATCGACGATGACGGCACGAACGATTACAGCCGTGCGCTGGGAGATTTTCCGCCAATTACGCGCGGGGCCGTATACGCCGCATTCGATCTCAATGTTTCAATCAGCGACCCACCCGAGAGTACAAGCACCAGCACGCCCTATTTTATGCACTTTTCAGAAGATTTCGGCGGCGGCGCTTCACAAATTGTCTCGCGGTTAGTCATGAATCCCGGCACGATCGCGGACACATTTCGCCTCGGAATTGTACGCGGCGGGGGCAGCACCGCCACGACGACGCGCTGGGGAGAAAATCTTGCCAATGGTCTGACATACCGCGTTGTCGTCGGATACGATCTCGATGCGGCGGTTTCAACGCTGTGGGTGAATCCAACATCCCTTGTCAGCCCGCACGTGATGAACGCGACTGGAATTGGTTTACCAATTGTCGGCTTGAATTGGATCGCCTTTCGCATCGATGGTACGTCCGGCCGTAGCGGCGACAAAACGATTGATAACCTGGTTGTGGCAACGTCGCTGTCTGATTTGTTCATCGTCTCGAACCCAACGATTCCTGGTGATTTTGACGCCGACGGCAACGTTGATGGCGCGGATTTTGTCGCCTGGCAAATAAATTTCCCTGCGGCCGGCGGCTTGACGGGAGCGTCTGGAGATGCGGATCACGACGGCGACGTCGATGGCGCGGATTTTGTCGCCTGGCAAACGAGTTTTGTCAGCGCGGCAGATTTTCCAGCGACGAGCGTACCAGAGCCGACCGAGATCGAATATTGTGTGTTGGCGTTCTTCGCGATGCTCTTCCGCCAACACAGTCGTTCCAAGATTTGCAGAGTAGCCAAGGGAAGCTGAGAAGCGATTGATCCATCAAAATGAGCGGCAATGGCATTGCTCCCGCGGCAGCCACTCCTCCAACTCCGGCAAGCAAACTCTTGAGGTTCGCGCTACGCTCGTTCCAGCGCCTCAGGCTCTAAAAAGTGCTCCACGCCGTCTGCTTTGGCAATCACGGTAACGCCGCTCTCGGTCACCAAGAACCCGCGGGCACGGTCTTGCTCGGCGTCAAAGCCGATTTCGGTTCCGGCTGGAATCTGCACTCCCTTGTCGATGATCGCCCGATTCACACGGGCGTGACGCCCGATATCGACCCCTTCGAAAAGAATCGAATCTTCAACTTTGGCGTAGCTGTTGACCCGCACATTGTGGCCGAGGATTGATTTTCGCACATGCCCACCCGAAATGATGCTGCCGCTGCAAACAACGCTGTCGAGCGCTTCACCGCGGCGACCATCGGCGCCGTCTTCGGCAAAGACAAACTTCGGCGGCGGATAGCTCGGCTGATAGGAACGAATCGGCCAATCAGTGTCGTACAGATTTAATTCTGGATCGACCGAAACCAAATCCATATTGGCCTCGAAATAGGCGTCCAGCGTGCCGACATCACGCCAATAGGCGTCTTTTTTCCGGTTTTCATCGCGGAATGGAAAGGCAAATACCCGGTGGGAATCGATGACCGCCGGGATGATATTGTGGCCGAAATCGTGGCGACTGTCCTGATGCGTGGCGTCTCGGCAAAGTTGCTCGAACATAAATCGCGCGTTGAAGACATAGATGCCCATCGACGCCAGACAGTGATGCGGATCACCTGGAATCGTTTTTGGATTCGGCAGTTTTTCTTCGAAGCCGATTACTCGACTATTTTGATCGATCTGCATGACGCCGAAGTGTCGAGCTTCCATCGGGCTAACCCGCAACGCACCGACCGTCAGGTCCGCGCCGACTTGCAAGTGGTAATCGACCATCGAACCGTAGTTCATCTTGTAGATATGGTCGCCGGCAAGGATCACTACTAAATTGGGCCGCTCTTTTTCAATCGTATAGATATTCTGATAGACGGCGTCCGCCGTACCTTGATACCAATGATCGTCGATCCGCTGCTGCGGCGGAACGACATCGACAAATTCCCCTAATTCGCGGCTCATCAATCGCTTCCAGCCCAAGGCCAGATGCCGATCGAGGCTCATCGCCTTGTACTGAGTCAGCACCAGCATCTTGCGCAGTCCGCTGTTGAGACAGTTTGACAGCGTGAAGTCAATAATGCGGTAGAGCCCGCCGAAAGGCACGGCGGGTTTGGCGCGATCGCGCGTCAACGGCTCTAACCGAGTCCCTTTGCCACCGGCGAGTACGACTGCCAGCACGCTATGCCGTCGCACGTGCCCATTACTTTCGTGCAGCATGACGCCTCCTCCAAGGTTGAAGCCCTAGTGGGCTTATTTTATCTCGATCGAGCGGTTGGCTAAAGTGGTAAACTCCGATACAACTCCATATATTGCCCGGCAATGTCTTCGATCTGATGACATTGCTCAGCCTGCCGTCGCCCTGCCGCACCCATTCGCCGCGCAAGCTGGGCATTTTCCAGCAGCGGCAGCGTCCAGCGGGCAAAACCGGCTCGCTGGCTCATCGGAACCAAAAAGCCGGATTCGCCATTGGCTATCAGCTCTCGATTTCCCCCTGCGTCGGCGACGACGACCGGTACGCCCGCCGCCATAGCTTCGAGAACCGCGCTCGATTGGCCTTCGTGGGCGTCGGCTTGCCACAGTACGTCGGCATGCGCTAAAAATTCCGCCACATCGCTGCGACGGCCGAGAAAGTGAACCCGGTCGCCGATCCGATTCTGCCATCGATACCGCTCGAGCCGCCCGCGCAGCGGTCCGTCTCCCACGATCAGCAAATGTGCCGCGGTGGCAACGGCCTTTAACTGATCGGCTGCCCAAATTAAATCCTTCAACCGCTTTTCCTTCGCCAAGGGCCCAATTGAGAGAACGAGTTTGGCGTCGGATGGCAATCCAAGCTGTGCCAGAAAATCGGATCGCGCCAGCCGGGCCGGTTCTGCGGGCAAGACCGCATTGGCTAGGCAAAGGAGCTTGTTTTGCGGCAATCCTTGGGCAATACAGAAATCGCGCACTGCTACGCCGTTGGCCACAATGTAGTCGGCGTGAATCGCAAGGCGGCGGTCGATCGACCACTGAATATCGCTGCGACCAACATCGATCCGGCGCTCGCTCACAACGATTCGTTTAACTCCGGCCGCCAGGGCGGCCAGTCTCGCGTATCCACCAGTATCGAGTTGCCAGGTATGGACAATGTCCGGTCGTAAACGGCGAATATGCTGCCAGAGCCGATAAAATCCCAACGGATCGAATGCGTCGCGGCGACGAACGAGCGCTGGCCATATGCCACTACCCCGCAAACGCTCGCCGCAACCCTCTCCGGCATTGAGAAAGCAGACGTGGATTTCAAATTCCGTTCGCGGCCAAACGTGTGCCAGCGATGCGATGTGCTTGATCGTTCCGTCGGAAATCGCCGAACCGACAATGTGCAGGATGCGAATCACAGTGCGGTAAATCAAAGAAGCGAACTCGATTTTGTCTTGTCAGCATCAACTTTGGTAACGCAGAAAATTCGATCTTTGCTTTAAGCTAAACCCGCGACAAGGGGAGTCGCGGAAATTTGAGAGGCACCGGCTCTCGAAAACCTCGGCTTTCATTGACGCACATTGCTGTTTTGGCTGTGGCCTTGCGGTCGCACCGTGATACCATGGCTGACCCGGCAGGCTTGCGTACCGCTCTATCGTTCTACCGTAATCGCACTTATTTCGTTAGTTGCCAGCTACTGCGATCTCGTGATCTTCCAGCGCTCCTAAATAGGGCAAATTGCGATAAGCGTCGCGATAATCAAGCCCGTAACCAACGACAAACGCATTGGGAATCTCGAAACCCACATGGTCGGGTTCGATGGCTACGGCCTTGCGTCCATGCTTTCGCAGGAGTACGACCGTGCGAAGGCTAGTGGGTTGGAAACTCTTCAAGTGATCGCTCAATGCAAGCAGTGTCTTGCCGGTGTCAAAAATATCGTCGACCAGCAGCACATCGCGGTGTTCGATGTCCGGCAGCAAATCCAGGTTCAGCGTGAGCGAGCCTGGTTCCGTCGCGCTGCCCCGATAGCTCGAGGCTTGTACTAAACCGACGCGCAGCGGCATGTCGATGCGGCGGATCAAATCGGCCAGCAGCACGATGCTGCCCGTCAGCACGCCCACGATCGTCAGCGGCCGACCGGCGTAGAACTCCACCACTTCGGTGGCGATCCGATCGACCCCTTCGCGCAACTGCTCCGCAGTAAGAAGGACTTTCACGAGGTCACACACACATTCCGCGAGCCGAGCGGAATCGATTGGCGAGGCGATGTTACGCTCCAAGTTCCGCTCGGCTCGCGGAACCTACAAGCAAATTGCCATTGTAAAGGCTGGACAAGCCGCCGTGTAGAGGCAGAATAGAAGAACGGAAACGAGAAACGATGATGACTCCTAACGCCGGTTCATGGTCTACAATTCATCTCGCCGATAAACCGTGCGATATCTTCGAGCCGGCCGCTCCCAGTCCACACGGATACACCGTCGTCTACCTTCACGGCGTACATTTGAATCGATTGACCGACAAGCCAGCATTCACCGCAGAATTCGAAAAATATGGATTGAGAGTAATCGCTCCGCTGACCGGCCGAAGTTGGTGGACCGACCGAATCTATCCCGAATTTGACAAGCGGATGACGGCAGAACGACATTTGCTCGACAACATAATGCCGTGGATTCACCAGCGCTGGAATGCAGTCCCGCCGCGAATCGCCTTGCTCGGCACGAGCATGGGAGGCCAAGGAGCGCTGCGGTTTTCATTCAAGCGGCCGAATTGGTTTCCCATTGCCGCCGCCATCTCGCCGGCCATCGATTATCAATGGCGCTGGAACGAAGGAGACCAGACTCTGCCGCTAATGTACGACAACCAGGAGGAAGCGCGACAAGACACCGCCACGCTCCACGTACATCCCTTGAATTGGCCGCGGAATATGTGGTTCTGTTGCGATCCCGTAGACCATCGCTGGCACGAAAGCGCCGATAAATTGCGAATGAAGCTCAACGCATTGGGAGTGCCGCACGAGTGCGATCTAGAAACGACCGGTGGCGGTCACAGCTTCGAGTACTACAACCAAATGGCACCGCGGGCGATGCAATTTCTGATCGAGCGATTGGAGCGCGAGCGGCTACGCGTGGAATAAACAGATTCCTCACGCTCTGCCTTGAGGAGGCACCGCGTTGGATTCGCCACGACTCGATCGTGGCGCCAGATCCTTCGCTCATTCACGGCGAGGTCTGAAGGGAGCTTGGACCGTGCCGATGAACCGACAGCATCGGGTCGTCTTCTAATTGAATGTCGGCATCAGCCCAATTCCAAATTGCGATATTCGCCTGCGCTGAGTTTGCTCCGGGCGACATGATAACCGCGCTGATCTCGGGATGTTGGCGGCAATAATCGAGCGCCGAGTCGGCACCCAACACGTACAGCGCCGTCGCCAGAGCGTCGGCGTCGGCCCCGGTCGAAGCAGCGACCGTCGTGCTCAACATGCCCTCGGTCGGCCAGCCCGTGCGTGGATCGAGCAGATGCCCAAAACGCCGCCCCCCATGAACGAAAAACTGCGTTCCGCTTCCCGACGTTCCCAGCGCACGATTAACAAGTCGCACTTGTCCCAAGCGTTTGTCGGGCCGATGCGGATGCCGCAAACCGACCCACCAACCTTGGTTCTCACCAGAATTGCCGACAGTCGTTCCGCGCCCTAGCACGCTGCTGTTGCCACCGTGAAGGAGAAAATCACCGAGGCCGGCCTGTTCCAGCAGTTCGGCAACGAGATCTAGTGCATAGCCTTTACCAATGCTGCCGAGATTGATTTCAATTCCCGGCCGATCGAACTTTATGGTTTGCCGAGCAACATCAAATTCGATGTGATTCATACCGACGCACTCAAGCGCCTGTGAAATTTCGGCCTCATTCGGCATCTGACCTTCGCGACGGTAAAACCCCCAAGCCATGGAAAGCGGGCCTGAAGTGATGTCATAGGCACCGTCCGTTTCACAATGAATCTCCGCTGCCCGCTGCAGCAGCGCAAACAGCCGTGGCTCGACTTTCATAGCTTGCTCGTGAGCGGTGCGATTGAGCATGCTGACGTCGCTGTCATCGCGGTAAGTTGTAAGCTGAACCTCCAATTGATCGACCAGATCGAGCGCTTCGAAGGCGGCTTGTGTTCCATGTGGCGACTGTTTGGAATTCAGCAGCACTTCAAACTCGCAAGCCATCGCCCGACGGCCCATTCGCAGTAAATATCCACTTGAGGCCGATAGCGGCAAGCCAATGCCTTCATCGACTGCCACATGGTCGGCCACATCCTGCAGCGCCTCGATGGCTGCTTGGCCCCGAAGAAACGCCCGGCGGGAAGATTTGCGCGAGTCTGGCATAAACTTGACCATGGTTAGCGTTTTGCAACAGGAGTCAGCCGAGATTGCAGAGAACGAGATTTGCGAAAGCAAATCGATGCGAATCACCCATCATCGTGGCGGCAAAATCAGAAGCACGATTGCCGCGCTGCGTCCCACTGCTGGTCGTGTTGGGTTCGCGGCATCGCTCACGGGCTATCCGTATCTTGAATTATTATACATTGCACGCGAAATACATCCGGGAAATAATAGAGTGGTTCTGACCTGTTTCGAAAACAACACCATGTGGCAAAGATTCTTTTTCGCGGGCGTCGCGCTGTTGCTCAGTTCGGCAGTTTTAACCGTCGTCGCCGATGCCGACAGCAAAGCGGAAAAACGCGCTGCCACGCCGACACAGTGGGAACATCGCGTCTCCAAAGTATTCTTCCCCGACGCCTTCAAAGAGCTCAAAGGCACGAGGCCTGACTATGAGGTTGGCAGCCGCAATTCCTCGGCCACGGCCCCGACAACCAGCGGCGACAGTGGCGCAACCGGGGGCACGGCGAACAGCGCTGACGGCACATTCGCCTGGTCGAAGCTCGTTTCCGCCGTAACCCTGCAAGACGAAATCAAGTCCCATCAACCGCTACTGGCGGCCGACGTGAAATCGCTCCAGGTCTTTAAGGGGGGATCGTACAAAAATGCCCGCCGCAGCTTTAGTGTCCTGGCGGTCGCCTTCGCGATCGTCAACGAATACGACAAAGAATCTCGCTGGAAGAACCAGGCTGCGGCAGCCAGAGACCTTTTCGCCCGGGCTGGTTTCAACTGCAAAACGGCGACCGACCAATCGTTCAACGAAGCCAAACTGCGTTGGCAAGATCTTGGTGCTCTGCTACAAGGCGAAACCGTTACGCCCCCCTCCAGCGTAGAGCCGAAGAATCAATGGGGCAAGGTCGCCAACCGTGCCCCGCTCATGATCCGCTTGGAGCTTGCCCAGCAGGATCGCCTCGCCCCGTGGACCGCCAATGCCGGCGATTTCAACAAGTCCTCCGACGCCATTCAGCACGAAGCCGAGCTTATCGCCGCCATTGCAGAAGTGCTAACTCGCGACGGTCAAGACGATGCCGGCGACGAAACCTACGTCGGCTATGCGAAGGCGATGCAGCATGCCGCCCAGCAAATCGTCGAGGCTGCAAAGAGCGGCAATGCAGAGGCCGCTCGAACCGCTGCTGGAGTGCTAAACAAGTCGTGCAATGCATGCCACGCCGATTATCGAAGCTGAATTGACGGCGAGAGGGGGAGGAAACGAGAAGAGAGAGCAAGTTCCAGCTCGAATCTCCGATTCTCCCATACTCCCCTTCTCCCGGGATTATTTCCGTTTCGCCGCCCGTTTGCTGCGTTCGGCATTGCGCGGCTGTTCCGATCGCTTTGGAATTGGAATTGTCTGCTGTCGGCGCGGCGCGGCGCTGGAGCGAAACAAGTCGAGCATCTTAAAGTCGATCAACTCGGCCAGCCCTGCGGCGGCCAATTCCGGACCCGAGACGTAGCGGTGCGCCTTGATCCATCGCTGAATCTCCCCTTGCGCCGTACCGAACAGCTCGCCGAGGAAATCGTCCATGTCGGTTTCGAGTTGGCCAAAATGGCGCGCCCATTCGGCCGCTTCGTTTAGACCGACGTGCTCTTCGCTCTGCCATTTCATCGGATGAAACAGCATCACACTGTACGGCGTCACCATCCGCCGCACACAAGCAGCAAACGGCCATAGCGCGGCCGACGAACATTCGCCGGTCACAATCGCCGTGCAGCGAAGGCCGCGGAGCATGATGAGCGATGTCAACGACATCGCACAATATGGGCTGCCGCCGGGCGAATCAATGTACAGAGTACATTCACCGCCAGGCTCGACGGCCAACAGCTTGTCGGTCAATTCGGCTTCGGCCTCGGTGAGATCGCCGACAATGGCGATTTCGAGCGGACCTTCATCCTCGCGTCTCTCGTCCATGGTGCATGTTCCCCACGATGTTGCCAATCTAGGCCCATCTACAAACCTTAACTAGGCCAAGGCGATAGGGCAAGTTAATTCTACCTCATTCAGGGCATGAAATCGAAAAATATCGGTGGTGGGTTTTATGCTGTTCGGAATTTTTGCACGGCGAAAACACTCTGATTGCCCACAAAACACGGCCCGCCCCGCCAATGGCGAAAACATCTCATAGATCCCCGCTGCCATAAGCACTTTCTTGCGCAATACGCTCGGTACGGATAGGATGTCAGAGATGAAACGCTTTCAATTTTCGTTGGCAACGCTATTGCTGACGCCACTCGTGCTTTCTCCGCTACTAATTGCAACGAACGAATACCGCAACGTCGCCGTCAATCACCAGCTACAAACCGGCCTCAACACCATGCTGCTGGGAATCTCCTACATCATGGTCTTGACTCTGATCGACTGCACCCGCCGCCGACCGGTAACCAATTGCGATCTGTGGCGCTCAACAATCCTGGGAGCAATCCGCGGCAGCCTCTACGGCCTGCTCTATATACCTGTTGATTTTCCTTCCTCTCGCCTGCGCAAATCAATATTTCATCTCACTGCTGTCCGGCTAACCGTTCAGCAGTCCGCAGTAACTTGTCAAGTGATCTGGGTTTAGGTTTTCCAATGCGTGTACACGACTTGAGCTGGCAAGCACACTTGAGCTTTGGCGGGGGTAAATATTTCCGGCCAAATTGCTCGAGATGGACTTGTGTTCGCAACAATTCGTGTTTGCGCAAATGATGGATTTTCTGCCGCGACGAGAATTCAACGCTTGTGTTCAGCGGTATCGTGGCGATCGTCGCTGGCGCAGCTTTTCTTGCCGTGACCATTTCTTGTGTCTCAGTTTTGCGCAACTGACATTCCGCGAAAGCCTGCGCGACATCGAAACTTGCCTGCGGGCGTTGGGGCCAAAGTTGTATCATGCGGGCTTTCGCGGCAATGTCTCGCGCAGCACGCTGACCAACGTCAATCGCGCGTACGACTGGCGAATTGCCAACCACGAGTTTCTGTGGATCGAGTACATCATGAGCGATTTTTTACACCCAGTTCCAATTTTTCGTTGTAGTACGAAGGAGTGATTTCCTTGCTGCTGACCTTCCCCCGACGACCGATGGGTCAAGATTGTGGGCAATCGTACGCGATGTTGACGCGGTGCCTTGGAGTATGCGCCACGGTCGCATGATTGGGAGGCGGCCTCTTACCCGTCACTGCGACGGCTGACGTGTCGCACGGGCGACAAGTTCGCGGACCTTGGCGACGCAGGATGCGTTTGTTGCGGTTTCAGCAACTCTTGGGCGGCGTGAAAGCGCGAAGCAACTCCGGATTGCGGAAACAATCCGCCCGCGAAAATTAGCGCGGCTAAGCTCAGCACTGTCCAGCGCTCGCGAATGCCGATGCCCAAGTGAATCGTCGAAACGTGCTGCGAGCCGGTGAATATTTTGAAGTACGCTTGCACTACGGCAATGCCATTGAGCGCGGCGACCATCACGACGATCGCGCCGACGACGTATGGATACGCGTGAATGGCGCCATCCACAAGCATTTCAGTTCCAATATAGCCAAACGTATAGGGAAACCCTACGCTTGCCAGGCCCGTCAACAGAAAACAGACGGCCAGCGCCGGGGTGTGATCGTACAACCCTTGGAACCGGACTAGCGATAATCGCCCGTGGCGAGCCTCCAACGCTCGCAAGGTCAATCCCAAGCCTCCCAACGACAGGCCAATCGAGAGCCAGATGCACAAACCTCCGGTAAGGCACACCTCGAAGCCGCTCATGAGGCCGACAAACACCAGCGCCGAGTGACTTAGCAGTAGATAACAAAAGAAGCGTCGAGCCTCTCGCTGAATCATTGCCATGCCCGCCGCGTACAAGGCCGAGACCAATGCAATCAGACCGAGCGCATGCAAGGTGTCGATGGTGGCAATGGGCAGTACAAATCTTGCCGCGGAGTACGCACCAACCATCGGCGTCAGAAACAGCAGCGCGGTGCCAAAGGTTGCATGCTCGAACAAATCGGGCGCCCAACAATGAAATGGCGCAATGCCGCCGCGGATGAGAACGGCGATCGTCAGGGGCGCTACGATCCAGCCACTGGCCGGCAATTGGGTTTGGCTCTTGACCAGCGCATAACCTCCGACGAGCAGGATGGCGAAAGCAAGCAGATGGAATACGTAGGCTCCCGTCGGCTTATCGCGGCTTCGCATTTCCAAGTAGGGCGGGACGAGGCGGAACATTAACAGCACTGCCAGCGGCCAACCGGCCCGGCAAGCGAATATCGCCAGCAAGATCGCCTCCGCGATTAATGCTCCTGGAAACGAAAACTGCCGAAACTTTGTTTTCAACGTTCCTGCGAATGTGAACAAATACAGAATCGACGCCAACGGCAGAAGCGGCGCAGCTAACGAGTCGATGATTAGAATACTTTCGAGTTCCAGCCACGACGCAACTGGCCCTTGGGCCGTTTCTTGCATCAGCGCCACATAATCCACCCAAGCTGCGACGGTCAACGCAAATGCAATCGCTGAAATCCACAAGCAGGTGGATGATTTCGCTTCCGCCGTGCGCAGCCTCGAAACCCATGCCGCGCCGCCCAGTAACACGAGAATAGACGCTTCGAGCCACGGCAAATGCAGCGTCGTCATACGAATTCCTCAACCAAGTCGCTATGCGGTTTGATTTCATCAGACTCGCGCGAAGGACGACTCGATAAGAAATCAGTCCACCGGCGCTCCAGCGAATCAAACCAGCGAAACATGGACAAAAAGGGCCGTACGATAAATTCATTGAGAAATTCGTCAAAATAGCCGCGTTCCAGCGCCCAGCGATAAAACCACCTTTGCCACCGCGATCGCAGGACACGCCGAGGGGCGTTGATCGAGTGCGGCAGCCGCCTACCCATGGCGTTTTCCATCGATCGGTAATCCTGCAGCAGATTGGGAGCGCGAACGAATTGCAGCGTACGCAACGAGGCGTGACCAATCATGTGAATCAGCGGAATCCAACGCAACCCGAGACCGATTTCGGCCACGATCAATCCCACTTGCGTCAACGACGCGAACGCCAAAGCACTTTTGATATCGCTTTGAACGCGTGCTGCGCTGGCGGATAGGGCCGCGGTAGCCAGTCCCCAGACCACGAGCAGCACACAGAGTGGAATCGACAGGGAAATCAGCGGGCCGGCGCGTAATAGCAAGAACGCGCCCAGATGCACGGACAGTGCACCGTAGAAAATAGCGCTCGATGGGGTCGGGCCTTCCATGGCGCGCGGCAGCCAACCGGAAAATGGTACAAGCGCGGATTTTCCAGCCGCCGCGACCGCGAATAAGACTCCCACGAGCAGCGCTTGCGACGCAAGTAGCCTCGGCTCGCCGTGCGGCCAAGCAGTCTCGCCAAACAGCGCCTGGAAGTCGCCAAAACCTTTCATCCCGTGAAGCGCGACGGCGCCAATCAGCAAAGCCGCGTCGGATATTCGATAGACCGACCAGACGCGCAACCCATTTCGCACAGGAGCTGAGCGATCTTGAAAGAACGCCACAAGCAGTGCCGACGACAAACCGACCAATTCCCAGCCGGTGAACAGGGTTTCGATCGTCCCGGCGATCGAAGTCAGCGTCATTCCGAAAACAAAAACAGCAAATAGCACAAAGAAGCGATGGAACCCCGGTTCGCGGTGCAAGTAGTGAGTCGCAAATCGACCGATCACGCCGCAGAGCATGAACGATAGAACCAGAAATAGCAGCGAAAGCCAGTCAAACAGCAATTTTCCGGAGAATTTGTAACCCGAAACAACGACCCAATCGCCCAGCGGCACCGTTCGCTGCGGCATGCCGTGCAACCACGCGCATCCACTCATCGCCAGAGCCGAGATAAACCCCACAGACAGCACAGTAGCCACTAGTTGGCACGTTGTTCGCTCGCTCAGCGGTCGCTCAAACAGAAGACACAAGCCAAGTACGACAACCAACAGCGCAGGTGCGCCAACGATCAGATAGGCAAATGCTGTTTCTAAATTTGTAATCAGGTCCAAAGGTCACTCCCTTGCCTTAATCCGGTATTTGCAACGTTTACGACGACTCAATCAGCGCATATCCCAAGTGGTCGCGCCAGCCGCGATACCACTCAGTCGATGAACCGACTCGCGGCAATTCGGAGGCTGCGCCAAGGTAAGGTTCCAGTCGCCCATCGACAAAGACATGAATATCCGACGCACCAGGACTGTGGATCGCTAGTTGAATCCACTCGTTGCGAAATAGCCGGCCGATTTCTTCGCTCCGATCGAGTATGCTCATCATCGCTTCCGGCGTCGTTTCGACGACGAAGAGCAAGCGGACAGGTTCGTGGATTTCCACCATCTGCCAGGGTAGGCCAGTTCGCAGGTCGCTCGCAGCGCCGTCCATCACTCCCAAAAGCGACGTGACGTTGTGAGGCAATTTTGAACCACACCCCCAACCGGCCGGATCAACATACGAAAAGTAGTATTCCAAGTTAATACCAGCGCAAACTGGCACTGCCGCTTGCAGCAGCCGCAAGAGGATATCCGAGTCGGCAGAGTCTTTTGTCGGATTGTAGGAAACCAGGAAGGTGCGACGGTCCATATACAGCCCGCGAACTCGCTCGCGGCGTCCGACATAGCAAACCGCATTTGTTGCGTGCCCGCATTCCGGCCGCGTTTGAGAGAGGTCTTCCGAGCGCTCCTCGACGTGGGCGCGGGCTTCCTCAAATGACAAATCGAGCGGAGCGGACTGGAATCGTCGACATCGCTCGTGAGCATTTCGGTTGCAAGCTTGTTCGATCAGAGCGCGAATTGCTTCAAATTCTCGCAGCCGAGCTGGCGGAAAGTCGTCGATATCCAGGAATGCAACTGAATCGGTGCAAGTGTTGTGTATTCCGCCGATAAACACGGTTTCATCCGGAACTTTCAAGCCGCGCTCCGCCAGGATAAATCGTACCCGTGGATCGTTGAGAATTCGCGCGATCGCGCGTGCGTTGGGGCCGCCGGCGGCGCCTCCGCAAGCGCCGCAGTTGTAGGCGGAGTTGTGCGGGTTGTTGAGGCTGCTGGAGCCGTGTCCCAACACCACAACAATTCGCGTGAATTCTCCCGTCATGCCGATATCGCGGAGGAATTGCTCGCCGGCAACCACCATTTCCTGCAGCGAGAGCCCGATTCCGCGGTTTTCGTGCCCTGGCGAAGCGTCGATGCGTTCCAATTGCAATTGCGTCACCGGCGGAGGCTGGATAAATCGGGCAAAGATCCGCCGCACTCGAGCCGTCAATCGGGGAAACATGATTCGCGCCACGAGCGGAATCGACGCCAGCATTCCAAAAATCGCCGCGATCAATCCGCCGGCAAAGCTGCGGCTTCCGATATGAACGCGGTGCGATGCTGCGCCCAGTGCTCGTCGAGCCGAAGCGCGCCGACGATGGACATCGGTCATGGAATACGCGACTTCCTCTTGAACCCAAATGTACGGCTGGGTGGAAATCGGGCACAGAGGAGTAAAGTTTGCGTCGGCCGCGCCGCGATAGTACATCGCCAGATTAAAGAAGCCGACCGCGCCGAAAGTCTGAACCTGAGGAGCAATCTCTTCCAAGTGTCGGCGGAACGATTCTTCCCGCTCATCAATGCAACAAACCACCTGAAACTCGGGCCGAAGCCTTTGCTTGGCATTCTCCCTAGATGCGATCTGTATGCCGTCGAGAGTTTGAATGCGATATCGCCGTTCGTAGGCGAAATGCAAAACTCGTTGGCGCTCGATTTCAGGAAAAGCCTCGATTTCCTCGACTAGCGATACCCATGATTCGGCGGACAATCGATGCAGTACCGAAGGCGGCCACCCCAAGACTTGAGCCAATTGGAAAAGAGCGAATGCGCGCTGATCGACCCCCGCGGTTTCGTTCACCCCAAACGAAGGCCGATGGACTTGCCGCAACTCGCTGAGCGGCCCGCTGAAACTTGACACGCGCTTCGCCAAGTGTTTCCACGCCAGCCGATCCAACAGTAAACGTACCGCCAGAAATTCCACGATGCTTTGCGGCAGCGTCGCCTGCACTGCGGCGGCGTCTCGCAAGGCCATCTGACGAATCATTCCACCCCAACCGCGCAACGCGAGGAATGTCTGTGAAATAAACTCTTCCCAGTTATATTCCGCGATTCCAAGTTCGTCGAGCGATTCCAGGATGCAGTCCAACGGCGTCGCTTGCAGATTTTCCCATCGAGCCAACTCGCCAGCCAAATCGCGTCGCCATCGGTCCGGTGATGTTCCACGCTGACGATAGAGTTCGCAAAACGCTCGGAAGAACCCCTGATCGCGGTTTGGAAGCGGGCAGGTGGCAAATCCTTGGTCGAGAAACGCTCCACAAAATCGAATTAGCAAGTCGTTCACGAGCCAGTCGGCATCTTCCCCGGTTACCGAAAGCAGCCAGTCGCGCCCGCGAAGATTCGGCTGCGCGGCATCGGTAGGCGGCGGAACGTCGTGAACACCATCGCGCACGACTCGCCACAGCGCCTGCAGTGCAAAGGCTTCCCAGGTAGCGGCGCTCCAATGTTCGATCGATTTTGCGCCGAATCGATTCAACAGTGCGACTAGCGATCGATCGGTCGCATTGTTGATCGCAGTGGGCGACTGCGCGTTGAGCCGCAGGTCGCGCATCGCCCAGTGCCGCGCTTCATCGAGGAATTGCTGCCGGGCATTATCGGGAGCATCGGTGCGAAATTTTCGCAGCGCATCCATCTCAGCGAAGAACCAGCGAAGCTCGGTGGATGGCGCAGCTCGCAGCGGATAGCGCAACATTGCTAGCCGGAGGTCGATGCGGCGACATCCTGGCAGGACAGGCACGTCGGCCTCCGGCCCTAAGTCACGACACAGGATGGCTTCCAGATCTTCTCCGCGGATTCGACCTTTCGCCAACTGATCGCGATAACGGTCTTCCGAGAGATAGGCATTGCAACCGAAGACTTTGGACCCTTCCGCCACAGCAGCCTGAAAGCGCAGTCCTTCCAAGGCGTGCAGCGTGTTATGATGAATGAATGTCGAAATCGGTCCCTGCGACGGCAGGCGATGGGCTGCGCGTTCGATGATCTGCTGCAAGCGATCAAATTTCCAGCGCAAATCGGCACTGGGGCTATTTCTCGATTCAAACAAAGCGGCGGAATTCACGGCCAGGTTCCAATCAAGACACTCAAAGATGCTGCAAATGGCAGCCAGCAAAGCAATTGCGCACTTTTTCGGCCCGCGGCGAGACCAGCCGCGCAGCGTTCAAAGCGATTCACGAGGCAGGAATTGTGGCAGTCTGGATAAAATGCTACAGGTGCAAGTTCCAAAAGTTCATATTGTTACGAAATGTTTATGATAGGTCGAGGCAAACTAGCTGGACATTACACATTCGTAAGTCTGCGGATGGATGTGGATAACAAATAACAAATGGGTAGCGGAATGAAAACCCATTGCTTAGCGGGCGTGAATCATTATCCTGCCGATTTCTGAATTCCGCCGCTAGATGGCGGGAACGGCAAGGGGCTGCAATCGCGGGCGGCCGCGGGGGCGGAAGGTGTGTTCTAGTCCCATTAGTCGGGTGACTCGCTTTGTCCACTGCTCGCCGCCGAAAGGTTGACCGCGGACGACGCTGCGCCGGATGGCCGCCAGTTCCGCTTCGGGTTCCGGATTGTTCACATGCTTCGTCCACAATCGTCCGAGCGGTACTGGGGATTCGGTCAGCAATGCTCGCTCTTCCGGCGAGCCGTGCAATCGGCGATAAAGGCTGCTCCAGCGCCAGGCTTCGGCTTTATTGACGAGTCCTGCCCGTAGCGCGTTGCGTTCTACATAGCGCAGCACAGCCAATAGATGCTCGTCGGCGGAAATCGGGAACGATTTAAACCGGCCCTGGTAAAGATGGCCCATGCCGGTGGTATCGTGCTGCGAATGCCAACGCTGTGAATGGGTCGCCGTCATCCAGCGGAAGAATTCCGACACCTGCTCGTGTTTCCCCTGCTTGGGCCACACGACAAAGTGCCAGTGGTTGCGCATGACCGTGTAGCCGAGAATCCGCAGCGGCACGTGCTCGCGGGCCTCGGCCACGACATTTTCAAATGCCGTGAAATCAGCGTCCTTCTTAAACAGGCGTTGTCGTCCGTTGGCTCGATTGAGCACGTGATAGATGTATCCGCCGACAATTCTTCGCGCTTGACGTGGCATGGCGGCAATTTACCGCACCAGTACCATGTAGTCAATCAATGATCCCCGTCCCGTTAAGATCCCTTGGCCAACTTCGCCTTCTCGGTTTAATCGAAGAGCTACATCCATTGGAAAATCGGCTTGAATGGCCAGGCCGCGCAAAGCCGGGTTAGGCCGACGTTCACCACGCAGCACCGAACCGAACGAAAACAACTGGCCGTTGGGAAAGCCCTTCGCAGTTTATCGCCACTCGGCATTTCTTGTTCATCTCGTCGCGTCCACCATCGACGCGCGGACATGCTCGCCTCTCGACTGTCCAAACTTCTCGCCGATCGATGGCATCCAGGCCCATAACCCCTTGCCAGCATTGACTTTGCAGATTATTGGCTCGTCGACGAAATTTTGCGTGCGACTTCAATTACCATTGCCTGCTAGGTAAACTAATGGTTGGTCGATTCGGGATTGCGACTGGCCGTTATTAACATCGTCGAGCTGGTCGAAAGGATTCTCCTTGACGCGCGCAACAGGCCGGCGGCAAGGTGGCGGCCGGCGTGCCGAAGTACTTTCGTCCCGGCAACTTTTCATTGTGCTGCTGTCCCGCCAGTCCGGACAAAGGCATCAAGCAGATTGGAACAGGATCCTTGCGACCGAACGCCAAGCGTCTGGTAGTCGCGGTGCTTTTGGCGCTGGTTTTTACCAGCGCCGATACCAGGAGACGCATTGCGCGCGCGGCGGACGGTGAGCCACAAACGGCGGCTTCCCCACCAGCTACGGCAGCGGACGACGATCAATCTGAATCAACGAACCATTCCGCCAAACCGGAACATTCCCAGCGCATCCTCGAACAACCGGCAATCAAGTATGTCCGCGACAAGCAAGGTCGGCTCGTTCCTCTCTTGGGCTTTACCTGGGAGGAACTTCAAGAATTTCATCGCCGGAAGCAAGCCGAAAGCAACGGTGCGTCACAACCGCGTTCGCATGATTTGCAGCAACTGGTGATCGCAGGCGAGGCCACCGAAAACCGAGCGCAACTGACGGCGACGTATACGATTCGGCTGGGCGACGAGCAGTTGTCAACCGTGCCGCTAGTGACCGGCGGCGCTGTGTTAATCGAGCCGGCCTCCTATCACGGCCCTGGTGATCAACGCGTTCAATTTGATGCCGCTACCGGTGGATATTCGGTCGTCGTCCAGGGGCCTGCGAAATCGCAGCACGAGTTGACGCTCAAATACTTCGTGACGCTAAAGAATGTCCACGGCCAGCGACGACTGGAAGTCGATTTGCCCACTGCCGCGGCCTCGCGATTATCGATTGTGGTGCCGCACGATAGCGTTTCCGTGACGACCTATACAGGCGCAGTTACTGCCGACGTCGGTCATCTCGACGACGGCAAGTCGGAAATCCATGCTTGGGGCTTGGGTGGTCCGCTTTCACTCATGTGGAAAGAAGGCGCTGCAACGGTGGCGCCGGCAACGTCGCGGCTAGAAGTTGAAGGGCAGATTCTCGCAGAACTCGATAGCCGCAGCGTGCGATTTGACGCTTTGCTGACCGTTCGTAGCCTGGCCGACGAGTTCGATCGATTTCAGATCAAGTTGCCGGCGAAGTCCAGTCGCGTTGCCGCCGACACAAACAATGCCGGCTATACGCTAACCGGCGGCACGGATGATGAAGGGATTGTCACCGTACAATTAGCCCAGAAAAGCAAAGGTCCGGTCAAGGTACGCATTGCGGCCGAACGCGCCTACGATGCGACGAACCCCAGCGAGACGCTCGAATTGGCGGGATTCGACGTAGTAGAAGCATTGCCGCACTTACAATGGGGCCACATTGCCGTCGTGGTGCGAGATGACTGGCGATTATCCTTCAGCAAGACCGAGCGCGTGCGACAGATTGAAGAATTGCCTCCCGCACTCAAGCGCGACGACGCCATCGGCTTCAAGTACTTCGGCCGACCTGCATCGTTGGCGGCGCGGGTTTCGCCGCGAAAGACACAAATTGCGTTGGAGCCGGAGTATACCTACAAGGTTGAAGCCGACCGAATCCGACTTGAAGCGAAGCTGAAATACACCATCCGAGGCGGCAAGGTGTTCGACTTGGCAGTCGAAATGCCCGGATGGACGCCGGACGGCATTGAGCCGACCGAGGCCATCGATGCCGAGCAGTTCTGGTCTGGCGAAGGGCCGTTGCAAACAGCGCACCTTCCACAGGGCATCAACGGCAAATTCGAACTGACGATTTCGGCTCATCGTTACCGAGCAGAAGATCGAAGTCGGATCGAACTTGTTTTGCCGACACCGCATGCTGACAAGATCGAGCCAGCCGCCGTTCTCGTTCAACCTGAAAACAACGTGCGATTGCGACCTGATGAAGAAGAAATCGTCGGGTTGACTCGAGTGTCGTCGGCAAACACGTTGCGATTGCCGCCGCGTGAACAACCGCCGTTCAGCTATCGAGCCGACCAGCCGCATGCCAAATTCGTTGCCGTCGCAGAGCCATTGCCGCAAGCAATGAGCGTCGCGGTCGACGGTGCCGTTGAAGTTCGCCACGACGGCGCGGTGGTCGAGCAGCAATTGGAATATCGCGTCGAGCACGAGCCGCTTTCCGAGCTAACCTTGCTCGTTCCACGGCAAGTGGAAAACCAAGAAAACTGGCAGATTCTGATCGACGACGTGCCGGTGGCTCCCATTTCAGGAGGAACTTCGCCCGATAGAACCGACAAAACAACGGTGCGAGTGCCTTTGCTCGAATCGCGCTTCGGCCGGTTTACCGCCAAGATCAAATACCGTCTGCCTTTCGCACAAGCGGATTTTATGTCGGGTGATCCCGTGAAGATTCCGCTCGTGATGCCTCCAGCGGATTTACTGGTCGCCAACCGTCTCACGGTAACACGCGAGTCGGCTTTGCGGGTGACTCCCGATGACGAGGCGTGGACGATCGACGAAGAACCCGCGAGCGGATTGACCGAGCGCAATGGCATTCCACCGATCCGCTTGTCGGCGACCGGCGCGCAGTCAGAGATTCAGCTCGACGTCAGCCGCGAGGTGCGTCAGGGCACGGGCAGCACGGTGGTGGAGCGAGGTTGGGTGCAAACGTGGATTGGCGGCGGAGTGCGTCAAGACCGCGCAGCTTATGTGCTGTCCAGTTCCGAGGAACAAATCAGCTTCACATTGCCCAGCGGACCGCTCGATCACGTTCAAATCAAAGTGGATGATGAATCTATCCCAGCGCAACCCGACGAAAGTCGCACCGTGACATTGCGTTGGCCCGTTCAAAAGTCATCGCATTCCTTGGTCGTGACCTATCAACTTGCCGACGCCGACGACATGCATTCGGTTTCGGTCGACTTGCCCAAGTTTGCGGCCAGCGTCGGCGTTCAGCACTTCTATTGGCAACTGGCGGTGCCGGCCGATCGTCATTTAATCGATGCACCGGCGCGAATTACGCCGGAATTCACTTGGCAATGGGACCAGTTTGGATGGCAGCGCCGCTCCACGATGGAGCAAAACGAATTGGAGAATTGGACCGGCGTTGATCTAGGTGCCGATTTGCCGGAATCGACGAATCGATACCTGTTCAGCATGGCTGGTAGCCCCGCTAGAATCGAACTTTGGACTGCCGCCCGCGGAGAATTGGTGTTGGTGGCCTCCATCGCGGTGCTCGCCTGGGGGCTGTTACTGATTTATTTTCATATCCTACGCCGGCCGGTTTCGCTCTTGGCGATGGGCGTGGTCATCGCGGGGCTGGCCGCGTGGAAGGCCGAGTTGGCGCTATTGTTCGTACAGGCATCGTTGCTTGGTTTCGCGCTGGTGTTGTTGGCGACACTGATCGAGTTTGCACAACGCCGCCAGCGAGTATCGCCGACGATCGTTCGCAGTGCCGGCAGTTCCATTATTGATCCGCGTCCTGCCGCAACATCGGTCCGCGCCATCGAGACGCCGGCCCCCGCTTCGACCGAGAGCCTTCCCGTCGAAATCGAGTTATCGACGGAATCTTCAAGTAGGTGAGCGATGCGCAGCGGCATCAATACCAATTGGATAGGCATCGCGATATGGATTGCACAATTGGCAATCGTCGCGGGGGCGACCGGAGAACCATCCGATAGAAGCGATCCTGCGACAAGTGTCGTCGCGCCCAGGCAATTCCAGCGGATTTTCGTTCCTGCCGATCAGCCGAATCAATGGCCGAAGGACGAATCGCAGCACTACCTGCCGATGTCCATTGATGAATTTGAACGCCGCGTGCGACAACTCGGAGAATCATACACCAGGTCAGCGACGATTCCTGCCGCAAGTCTACTCGATGCGCAGTATGCCGCCAAGTTAACCGATGATTGCCTCACCGGCACGGCGACATGGCACTTTGAACATAACGGAAAAGATCGAAAAATCGTCTTCCTCGAAAACTGCCGGCTGGCGATCAACAGCCCCGCTTGGTTAGACTCGCAACGACCGGCGATTCTCGGCAGCGACCGCCAAGGCCGATTGGCTGCGATCGTCGAACGGTCTGGAAAACTCCACTGTAACTGGTCGTTGCGCGGGCAGCGAAGCGCCGGCGGCCAACTGCGTTTCGATCTCTCGCTGCCGCCTTGTGCCGTGAGTACTCTGGAGATCGCCTTGCCGGCCAAACTCATTCCTACGGTCGACCGTGGACTCGTCTCGCTGGCAACCTCGGCAACCTCGCAAGGTGGCGTGCGGACGTGGGCAATCCAACTGGGCGGCTATTCCCAAGCTCATCTGCGGATTGCTCCACGCGAAGCGTCTCGCCAGCAGCGGCCCTCACCCATTATTCGCAATCATTTCGTTTATGAGTGTTCCGAACGAGGTTTGGAATTGAACGCCGAGTTCCGAATGGATGCCGCCGGGGATGCAGTCGCTCGGCTCACACTGCTGGCCGACGAGCCTTTAACCGTCGTCTCTGCGCATCTGGACGAAGTGGAATGTTCTGTGAAGTTGAGCGCTGACGATGTCGGCGGACACAGTCAATGGACGCTTCGCTTGCCAGAGCCGTTGTCGGGCCGCAATCGAAAATTGCGAATCCGCGCGGTGGCTCCGCTCAAGTACGGCACGCTTCAGCGGCTACCACTGCTGCAAATTGCCGAGACGCGCTGGCAACAAGGTACTGTATCGCTAATCATTTTGCCACCACTCCTGCTGGAAGACTTGACGACCGTCGATTGCCGACAAATCGCCGCCGAATCGCTCGCCGTATCTTCGGCGCCGGAGGCCCTTGAGGTGCAACTCTACAGCAATGCTCCGCAGATCAAATTTCAAGTGGCGTCCAAACAGGATCGCATTCAAATCGCCGCCGGGACATCGATCGTGTTGCGCCCGAATCAAGCAGTCGGGCACTTTCGCGGAGCACTTACGGCAACTGCCGACGAGCGATTTACGATCGAAGCTATCGTGGCTCCGCAATGGACCATCGACAGCGTCGCGGCGACATCGTTGCAATTCGGCCGAGAAACAGCGCCACCAGCGGCATCGGTTGGCAAGGCAATGCCGGCGCCACAGCCCGTGGAGCTGGTCGACGATTGGAATTTTACGGCCTTGGACGGCCGGGTTGGAAAACTGGCGATTGAACTTAAGTCTCCTTTAACTTCACGTCGCGGCATTGAATTGAAAATCTCCGGCCATCGGCGGCGCGCGAATGGTCGGGAGACTTTAAATGTCGAAGACCTGCGCATGCTCGATTTTGACGATACGATTTCCACACGGCGGCTAATTCAGGTTCAAACGACGGAGAAACTCCAAATTCAATCCGCTAACGATGAAAGATTGCAGCGACTCGCCGCCGAAAGCCTCGCGTCGTCCGATGCCGCGTTGCTTGCAGGGCAAGCAATCGGCCTGATATTTGTCGATGACGAGCGAGCGCGAACACTTTCCATTTCGACGATCGCGCAGCCGCCTCGATTCTCTACGATCATTCGCGGCGACGTTCACGTTCACGAAGGCACGTTAAGCGAAATGTATCACTTGGCGATTCGACCGCAGGGGCAGGAAATCGATCGGCTGCTCGTTCGATTCACCCAGCCGCGCGAAGAGGCTGTGCGATGGCAGTTAATCGGCGAACCGCAAGTCGAATTGCTGTCGCGTCGATTGGCGGCCGAAGAGCAAACCGAATTGGGTTTTCCCGAAGGCGAAACATGGGAAGTAAGACTCCCTGTTCCGCAGAACAAAGAATTCTCGCTAAGTGCTGAGCGCGATCGGCCTTTTCGCGGTGATACCCCCGTTGCCTTGGCCTCCGTCTTGAGAGCCGACACTCAACTGGCTTCGGTACAGATTCGCTACTCGGGGCCAAATGCTCCAGAGATTCGCAGCCGCCGGCTGAAGTCGATCCCGCTGGAGCCGCTGCCTCCGAATCAAATTTCTAATATTCTGGCGGCACTGCAATACGATCCGAATGAGATCAGCTTGGTGTCGGCCGAGCCGCCATTGATTTTGGCTCCGCGGCTTGAGCTATCGGCCCGCGCTGGCGCGTGGGTTTGGCAGGCTCATTTAGAGTCGCGTTATGACAATGAAGAAGCTGAGCACGTACTAACCTGCCGAGTGGAAAATACGGGGCGCGACCAAATTCGCTTCCAACTGCCGGCAGGCGCCGATCTCAAGGGCGCCTGGATCGACGATCGAGCGACGATCGATCCGTTACTGGCGGATCCTCAGCACTGCCAGGTTAAGCTTCCACCCGAGGCGCGTTTCATCACCGTCGTCCTGCGCTGGATCGATGCGCACGCACGCCTTGGCAAGCTTTCGCAGTTCGCATCGCCGTGGCCAGAGTGTGCAGTACCGATTTTGATGCGTAAATGGACAGTTGCAATACCACCCGGAACGGAGGTCGCTTGGGCCGATTTAGGAAATGGAAGTCAAAACGATCGTGGCATGTTGCCGAGGTTGTTTGGCCCTTTGCTGCGAGTGGCTGACGCTCCGATTCAATCGGTGTCAACGGCGACGGTTACGGCTGACAACGGAACCGATGCCGATCACAAATCGCTGGCGTTGCCTTGGAAAGTCGATTTGAAAGATCGCTTTTTGGAAAGCGACGGCTGGAAAATCTATCGATTCGAAGGGCTCTCCGGCAACCGAGCGACTATCTGGGTCGCCAACGAGCGCTCAGCGCTCGCGTGGTTCTGGGCGACCTTTGCAATTGCAGCGGCGATTCGCGGGTGGATTGGGAATCGGCGTCCAACGGTAGAAATTGGTCTTGTGACAGCGGTTACGGCAGCAGCGCTCCTCGTGCCACCTGCATGGACGACTTTTTCCGCCGCAGTTTGGCTAGCGATGGTTGCAACTCAATGTTTCCTTTGGTGTCGTCCAAGATCAGGATCGGCCGGTTCCGCGATGTTCGCTAGTGAATCTTTTGCGCGGCGAAGAGCGTTGGTGGCGGCAGGAACGGCGACAGGATGGCTGATTGTTGCAGCCTGTCACGGACTGATTTCGGCGCAGGAACCAACGACCACCCAGGCGGAAACAGGACGCCCGGAGATTGCCCATGAAAACCGCAGGAAATTGCCGCTGCAATCCACGGCAAGTGTTGACCAAGAATCACCCCCCGTTCAAGTCTTGATTCCAGCGGATCCAGACGGGCATCCTGTGGGCGGTGCATGTTACTTGCCGGAATCGTTTCACCGTTGGCTGGTGATGCAAACGGAGCGCCACGAATCGCCATCGCCCGATTATCTCCTATTGAGTGCTGTTTATGAAGCGGCTCAGAACCGCGCAGGAAATGATGCAGCACCTGTCTCCCGCGGCTGGAAATCAATCTACGAAATTGAATCGCTCGTTACCCAAGCCATCATCGACATGCCGCTGGGTTTCAACGGCGCTGCACTCGAACCGGGCGGAGTACTGATTGATGGCAAACCTGCGAACCTCCGTAAGAACGAATCGCTCGACTCCGTCGGTATTGAAGTACCGGACGCCGGTCGCCATCGGTTAGAAGTGCAATTCCGACCACAATACAATGCGGTCGGATACGATTTCGCCATCCCGGTTACAGCCTGCGCGGAATTGCATTTGACATCGCGTGACTCTGCAGCGCCGTTGATCGTTTCAGCGATTGGGGAGAGGCGTTCAGTAGATAGAGACCACGCGACTGTTGCGCTTGGCCCCTCACCTCGCATTGTCCTCCAAGAATCAATGCCCGTGCCACATGCGAGTCAAGACGGCCATGAAGTTGCGGATTTCGAAGGCGATCAGGTTTGCTGGCTTAACGTGCGACCGGGCGCTGTGACGGTCGATGTACGATATTTGGTGCGAGTGCGGAAAGGCCGCTTGTCGCAGCTTCGTTTGGCGATCGACCCGCGGCTGCAATTGTTGCCTTCGGCAGAGTCGGGCGTGCCGCCAAGGTTTCGCGTCGCGGAAAATGAGCCGGGGTTGCTGCTGATCGATTGGCCTGAACCGATCGCTGGCCAAACGACCGTTAACCTGTCGTTGATGCTGACCGACGCTACGGGGATTGGCAATCTGCATTTTCCCGTGATGGATTTACGGGATGGACAAACCATCCGACGATTCTGGGGGGTAAGCGTCGATCCGACTCTCGAATTTTCCGCGCACCTCAGTAACGAAGCCGCGAAAGTGACGGCTGAAGAATTTGGCGCCGCCTGGGAAGCGGCATCGTCCATACCCCAATTGGCTTTTTCACTCAGCGGTAACGAAGTTGGAGCGTCCTATCTGGCCGTACACCCCGCCGTACCAAAACGTAGTGCTCGATATCAACTGGCGGCCATTGTCGAGCCGACCGCGGTTGAGTTGTACTTTCAGGCGGCGGTCTCGTCAGACGCACCGTTTTTTCAATATCGCCTCCGGACGCCGGAGAACTTTCAAATTGAGGAAGTGTTGGCATTGGATGGCGCTGAGCGCCACCCCTTGCGCTGGACGCGCTGTCGTGATACGGCCGTAACCATTTTTCTCGACGCCTCTTTTTCGGGCGAGCGCAAACTGCTCGTCCGAGGACGAATGCCGCTGCAGCCATCCGGCGAGTGGGTCTTACCGGATATTCGCCTTGATGGCTCTTCGCACGAAACATTCGACGCGCTGATCTTGCGCCGCCCAGACGCGCTCGTCGAAATCACGGATGCTTCCGGAGCGACGACGATCTCCGCGGACTCGCAAGCCTCGCTCGGTCATTCCTGGCAAGAAAGTGGCGACATTCCTGCGATATTGCTGGAGGATGCTCGCGTCGTGGCGGTTGTAAATGGCAGCAAGCAATATGCGCCAGTCGCCGTGAAAATTCAGTCCAATTCGCCGCGCACCCGCGTAAGGCAACTTACGACGCTGGAACGACAAGCCGAACGATGGCAGGCAATGATCGACGTTGACGTGCGCGTGGAGGCTGGGCTACTCGACCAACTTCGATTCGATGTTCCCGCGAATTGGACCGGACCGTTCGAAATCGTGCCGAAACTACCAAGCCATTGGGAAGATTCGACTCATCGAGATCAAAAGCAGCTAGTGGTGCAACCACCATCGCCGATCGCCAAGTCGTTTCGTTTGCGAATTGCCGGACCAATCGCGTTGGCTTCCAACCGCCGGTGGGCCGCTCCCCAAGTGCGAATGCGCGGCCTTGGTTCGAGATCGAGTTATCTCTTGCTTCCCAGACGCTACGAGCAAGAGCAGCTTTCGTGGGATACCTCTGGGTTGGTCGATAAGCCCTTGCCAGAAGGCTTGCCGTCCGGAGATCTTGATCTCAAGAACTACCGCAGCCTGGAGCAAGTGTCGGACTACTATCGGGCAGAACTACGCTCGGTGGAACGTGGCATCGGCAATGCTCAAGTACGATTGGCGGATTTTTCGATCGCACTACGATCTGACGGCAGCGTAGTCGGAGTTGCCGGCTTCGAGCTTGAACCGGGGGGGGCGGCAAATTGTCCACTGGAACTGCCCAACGGCGCGCAATTAATCGACGCGCGTCTCGACCGCGCGCCGGCACAAATGTCGCGGTTGAGCGACAATCGTTGGAATGTGTGGCTCGGCGAAAGCAGCCTGCCGCGTCAGTTCGATGTTCTATATTTCCAATTGCAATCAGCCACTTTCCAATCTCCAGCGGAACTGCAAGCGCCAATTATGGTGGACGTACCAGTCCGAAAAACTCTCTGGACGATTTGCACCCGCGAAAATATGGGAACGGCCTCGCCCGAGTCTGGCAGGATCATGGATGAAAACGCTCACGGCCTATTACGGGCCCAAAGTGTCGCGGATTTGCTTGCATCGGCCGAAAAAGAAGCGCTTCAAGAACCCGAATCGCGTTTGAGCGGTTGGTATCAGGAATGGTTACAGCGGTTGCAATCAGGTCGCTATGCCAGAGAACGCATTCTTGAGGCGAAAACTGGCGACACGGCGAACGACGAGACGACCGCACAATTCGCTCAAATCGTAGCCAGCCAAGCGAAGCTTGCCGATCGATTGGGCATGACCGACACCTTCCAACAAGCCACCGCGAGTCGGCCCACCGTCGCCAATCTCGGCGCATTACTGGAGTCGATACAACCCTCAAGTGACGCTAAAACGCATGTCTTGCTCCGCGGCAATGAATCGACACTGAACTTAGAGTTTCCGCATCGTGCCGGCGACCCTACGGTGAAACGCTTACTGGCCGCGCTAGCCACAGTGCTGCTAGGAGGGGTATTGATGGCGGTTACTTGGCGAACTTCGAGGAGCGTCCGCAGCATCCGATTTCTGCCGGAAGGCATCGGCGTGCTCGCTGGTTTGGCGTGGTGGATTTGGCTGTCCCCAGCCGTCGTTGGGCCAGGAATAATTGTTGTCAGCATCGCTGCCGCATGGAGTTCGCGCAGGCCTGCTCGACCAGCGGCGACGGCGGCTGGGTCAACGGTGGCTCGTCTGGCAGCAGAGCCGAAGTCCTCGCAGCTTCGAGTTCGACCGCGGTGATGGGTTCCCTTCTCCCTGCGAGTTGGGTAAGCTGCGGTCGTTGTGTTGCGGAAAAACCTGGCCGTGTGCGGATGAGACTTTTGCCGTGCCATCTCCAGATCGGACATCGCTCGATTTGACCGTGCGGCTCGGCCGGTTGACGCTGCCGAACCCAATCTTGGTCGCCTCCGGAACGTTCGGCTATGCGCGCGAAATGGCGGCTATTGTCGATCTGCGGCGGCTCGGCGGTATCATTCCGAAAACGATTACTCGCGAGCCGCGAAGTGGAAATCGTCCTTGGCGCACGCTGGAAACAGCCGCAGGAATGCTCAATAGCATCGGCCTGGACAACGACGGGCAGGAAGCGTTCATCGAGCATCACTTACCCTACTTGGCCGCCGTCGGAGCACCGATTATCGTGAGTGTCGCCGGCCGCACATCCGACGAGTTTGTCGAAATGTGCGCTCGCATGGACGGCTTGCCGGGCATTTCTGCGGTCGAGTTGAACATTTCTTGCCCCAACGTCAGTTGTGGCGTCGATTTGGGCATTGATCCGGTCGCCTGCCAGCAAGTCGTGGCCGGCTGCCGAACCGCTTGTGCATTTCCGATCATTGCAAAGCTCACGCCGAATGTCACCAGCATTGCCGAGATCGCCAAGGCCGCGGCCGATGGTGGCGCGGATTGCATCTCAGCCATCAATACCGTACAAGGCATGGCGGTCGATTGGCGCCGCCGCCGTCCGCTGCTCGGCAATGTGCTGGGAGGCCTGAGCGGCCCTGCGATCAAGCCGATTGCGCTGCGCTGCGTTTATCAGATCGCTCGTGCGGTAAAAATCCCGATCATCGGCATTGGCGGCATCGCGACGATCGACGACGTCATGGAGTTCATCGTCGCAGGGGCCAGCGCTGTCCAAATAGGTACGGCGAATTTCTATTGTCCGACGGCCACGATGAGCCTGCTCGATGCGCTGCCGGCGGCTTTCACCCAAATCAGTGCAACGAGCGTTGCCGAAGTTGTCGGCACTTTGATGGTAGAGCCTCGGTAGCCAATCACGAGCGGCACGCCAATTAGATATGAAATGGGTTGGGTATTTGATGGCAGTGCGCGGGTAAATCTGCCGTATGATGAAGCACTGACGTCCCCGGACCCTCGATTTGCTCATCTCACCATACAAACGTCTTTCACGTCGTATACAGAAATCCGAGCTACTTGGATTTCCAGGCCGAGGCCGCGGCTGATGATCGTGGATTCGCTCCTACCGGAAATGTCGCAATGGTAGAATCAGGCCGGCACATATTTGCCCGATGCGTCCATGGTTTGTCGCACAGCGCATCGAAGCAATGGGCTTACACGAACAGCGCCGTTACTGCGTCGGCTTGCACTATTTCGCGTGACTGGTTCAGGTGGTTGTAGACGATCGTCTTCGGGTCGATACCGAATGCATGGTTGTTGGACAGCGCCACTAAGTGCCATGATCGCAGAGCTACCTCAAGTTAAGGAGTTTGGGAGCGATTTCGAGATTATTGCGTTGAGCATCGAGCGTAAGTCCAATCGCGATGGGGCGTGGAGCGGCAAATGGCGATGTAGTGAAGACCTAGTTCATTGACATTGCTCTGAGGTGTGCGATTCTTACTAGCGATGGATCCTCGCAGGTGAAGGATCGCTTAGCCCCAGCGGCGACGGGACGCTCATCCTGGCCCGCAGCGCCGACCGCCGGGCCAAGGAACTGGCGATGCATGAGAAGTTCACCGCACGGCTGGAAGTCGAGCTGAATGCGCCACGCACCGTGATCGAAGAGTTGGCGAAACTTTAGAGCGGCGATCTCGTGCTACGCGCCCGCTCGCCGCATGGCGGCCCCGAACGACAAACTACCTTGCGCTGCGCCACCGAACCCGATGAGGCCCAAGCCGCGATCCTTCTCCGCCTCGGTCTCACCCCGCCCCGACGTCTCCGCCGCCTCGATAACATCATTCAAATGTAGTGAAATAATCCCCCTCAAATCGCATCGAAGTCCTTTGCCGAACGTCGAAACTCTTTACCTTGGGCTAGCGCCTTCTCCAAGTTGAGAGAGCTGCTTTTGCCGAGATGAGTTTTTTTACGCTTCACGGTTCGACCCCCCAAGCAGTTCAATTAGACGGTCTAGGAATGGTCGCTGATCGCGATGCAGCCGCTGGCGGGCAACCTCCACAGGTACGAACTCGACCTTTTCGATCTCCCAGCAATTTGGATGTGGGGCTGCATCGGTGGGTGACACAACGGCAAAAGCATAAACGCGCTTGTTGCTGCGTGTATAGTCGACGTGACCGAGCGGCGTAAGTTGCTCGGCCGTGACGCCGTTGACTCCGGCTTCTTCGTGCGTCTCGCGAATAGCCGCGTCGATCAGCGATTCCCCTTCGTCTAGGAGCCCTTTGGGAAGGCTCCAAGGCGCATGGCGGTTGTAATTGCCCGAGGGATGGACAAGCAGCACTTCGAGCTGCTGCTGAACACATCGATAGATTAATAGGCCGGCGGCGCGTTTCATTGCGTGGTTGGAGCGGCAAACCGAAATGGTGAATCGCAGACGAAGCGAACTTGCCCAGCCCCTCGACCGTTCATCCCAATCCCAACACTCGATCCATCCGCTTTGAAATTTCTTCCAATTCTTTCTTTCCACCGCCGTCGACTTCGGACGTCGCCCAGCCATCGTAGCCGATTTCGGCGAGAGCCTTGAGCACTTCCGGCCAATCTTCGTCGCCTTCGCCGATGGCCACCCATTTCTTCGTCTTGCTGTATCCCTTGAAATCGAATTTCGCGATCCGCTTGCCAAGCTTTCGAATCCACTCGGCTGGCGGCAGTCCATACTTGATCATGTTGCTGATATCGAAATAGGCTGCGATGTGCGGCGAGTTCAATTGATCGACATAATCGATCAATTGCTGTGGCTTAGTGATGAAATCGTTCCACACCGTTTCGATGCAGATTTTCACATTCGCTTTTTCAGCGGCTGGAATGGCTTTGCGCACTTCCGCCTGCGATCGCTCCCACACCTGATCAAAGTTTTCGGTGTCTTTGTTGGTGACTTGGCCGGGGACGAGCAGCACGGTATCAGCCCCGTAGAAGCCGGCGTCTTCGATTGCCGCCAGCAGCGATTTCGCGCCGACTGCGCGCACTGCAGGATCGGGATCCGACAGCCGAGTCTTCCACTGTCCAGCAGTGATTGTACCGTGAATGTGAACGCCAGATTCTTCGCTGGCCTTTCTTACCTCGTCGCGGTCCAAATGATTCGGCGCGTCGATCTCCACGCCTTCAAAGCCCAGCGACTTGGCAAGGTCGAGCTTCGCCTGTGGTGAGTGGCCTTCCTGGATCATGGAGTACTTGACCGCTTTGCGGAGTTTGGGCTTGCCAATCACCTTGCCGTTCGCAACAGCTTCGGCCGCGCACAGCGGGACAGCGCTCATCGAAATTGCGACGGCCGTGGCCGATTGCAGGAATGCCCGGCGGTCGAGGGAAACATCGTATTTCATGGCAAATCTCGCGGAACGAAATGGCGAATACAACTCCATGATAGCTGGTAGCCGCTTCACTGGGCAAATAGGTCGCTCCAAGGGAGCAGCCGCTCGGAGGATTGCGTCGAAAAGCCCTACCTGTTAGGGTATCACTGTGATTCAGCGTTAGCCGCCTACGATCCATGGTAGTATCCCGCCCGATGGTCCCGCCTGTACGCGAAGTGTCTCGATAAATTTCGCCGAATTCGTGGATGATTCGCTTGAGCCGCACCCTGGATTCGTCACCCCTATGAGAGCCTCAACCATGAGAACGTGTTGCTTGAATAGTGTACTTGTCCTCTGCGCTGCAATCGCATTGACTCCGTTTTCAACATGCTCGTCGAATGAGTTGCTGGTCAGCGATCGAGCGACGAGCCGGATCATGGCGTTCGACGCTGTGACAGGCATTTTTCAGCGGGTAGTGGTCGGTCAGGATCCAACCAATTTGTATACTCCCTCTTCGATGACCATTGGCTTCGGGGGCGATCTATTTGTCGCGAGCCAATCCACAGGAAAAGTGCTGCGATACAATGCCGTGAGCGGTGCCCCCAAAGGAAACTCGCCGGGCAGCCCGGTGTTTTTAGATTCACTACCTGGCCCAACAGGCCTGTGGTTCGACGCCTCCAACGATCGGCTGTTTGTCAGTAACTTAGGGAATTCAGATGCAACGATTGTAAAAATTTTCAATAGCGCAGGAAACGAGATCGGAACGATCGACGGCGGGCCGGCAGGCGGGCGCACAGGAATGGTGCTTGCAGGAGGCGACTTGTATGTGAATAGTTTCAGCGAAACAGGTTTCGGACCAGGCGAAAGCGGGGCGGTGCTGAAGTTTGCCGGGCCAGATTTCACTGGTCCGCCGCAGGTATTGATCGCAGGAGATAACGATTTCGATCCCAGCGAACCAATTGTCGCCGGCATGTTTGGTCTGACGATCGACGGCAACGGAAACCTGTACAGCGCAAGTTTGTTTGGCCAGGAAGTTATTCGGCTGACTACCGCCGGCATGGTGACAGGAATCCTCAGCGCACAAAATCCTCCTAACATGGCGAACCCGCCGACGGCATACCCGGCGGGCTTCCTAATCGATGGAAATAGTTTGCTCGTTGCTACGATGGGGAATAATAATGCCGCAGACCCGATTTATGGGAGCTTCCTTTTCCCGGGAAGCGTGCAGAAATTTGATCTCACTAGCGGCGTATATACCGGAACTCTGGTCTGGGGCGGAGACGCACTCAACCAAGATCCAAATGTTGGGTTTCAAGCGACCAGCTTGCTGCTACGAGAAACGCCGACACCTGGAGATTTTGACGGTGATGGGGATGTGAATGGAGTCGACTTTGTGGTTTGGCAAACGAATTTTCCTGCCGATAGCGGAAAAATTCTAGCCGACGGAGATGCAGATGGAGACGGCGACGTTGACGGCGCGGACTTTGTGGTTTGGCAAACGCATTTTCCGCAAACGCAACCCGGCTCAGTCTCATCACTCGTGCCAGAACCCGCGACTTGGCTGCTGTCTGCCTGCTACCTGGCGGCTTGGGCCGTACGTCGATTGCAACGTAAGCAGTAGCGCAAGTGACGAGGAAGTCTTCTTTCGACGAACGATTTTTTTCAACAGGATCCACGTAAAACTGCCATCCCTGATCATCTCAACATGCGGTGTATCGATCGTCATTTCAAGCTCCATCGCACGCCCGCGAGTTTATTACTTCGCCGGGGCTTCACGCTCGTTGAGTTGTTGATCGTCATTGCAATCATCGGGCTGCTGATCGCGTTGTTGCTGCCTGCGATCCAAGCCGCGCGCGAATCGGCGCGCCGAACCAAGTGTGCCAACAATTTGCGGCAAATCGGCATGGCGCTGCACAATCACGTAGCCGTCAAGAAGAAATTTCCCGTTGGTGCCGATTCGAAGCCGTACAATCTATTGCCGTTTACACCGCATAATTTTTTCCGCTGGTCGGCGCTGGCTCATCTGACGCCGTACCTGGAACAATCGGCAGCTCACCATGGCCTAGACTTTAATCTTCCGCTTTACTCGATTACAGGCAACTTATTTCAATCGAGTCAGAATCAAGCCGTCGTGAAGCTACTGTTACCAGAATTTCTTTGTCCGAGCGACAAAGAAACGCGGCTCCGCGACAGCTTTGGACCGACAAATTACGCGGCATGTTCCGGCACTGGCATTGGCGGCGGAACACCCTTCGAAACGGACGGCCTATTTTATGTGAATTCGCGAACGAGTCTTGCCGACATCACGGATGGTGCTAGTAAGACGATTGCATTTTCGGAAGGCACGCTGGGCGAAGTCATTGCAGGCATCCGTCAGCGCTCGCAAGTAGCTCCCAAAACTGCGTACGCCTTCTCGCAATCAGTGCCGCTGACCGAAAATTCGTGCAATGCCGTGAGCACTTCTTGGAACTATCAGGATCCTGCCGGTTTCGCGTGGGTGAGCGGGGAGTATCGCTGCGCGCTTTATAATCACCACGGGACGCCAAACGCGCCCGAGTTCGACTGCATGGCCGCGCTGGTTACTGCGCCGATTACTGAGCTGTATGCCGCTTATGGCTGGCGAGCCGCTCGAAGTTATCACAATGGCGGAGTCAACGCGTTGTTGGCCGACGGGGCGGTCCATTTCATTCCCGATGGCGTGAACGGCGTGATTTGGAAGGAGATCGCCACCCGGTCAGGCGGCGAATCGAGTTTGTCGGATTTGCAATGAAACTCACGGGCACAATTCTGTATCACTGGGCTACTTCGCGCTCAGTTCATGCACGGCGTCGACCAGGGCTACCGCGTGATCGACTGGCGTTTGCGGCAAGATGCCGTGGCCGAGGTTGAAGATGTGTCCAGGGCGGCTGGCGGCTTGGTCCAGGATTTCCTTGGCCCGCCGGCGTAGCTCATTTCGGTCAGCAAACAGCACGGCAGGTTCCAAATTTCCCTGAATGGCGCGGTCGTGGCCGACCGCTCGCCAGGCATCATCGAGGCGAATTCGCCAATCGATGCCGACCACGCTGCCGCCGGCTTCGGTTTGCAGTGGGATAAGCGCAGGATTGCCAGTAGCGAAATTGATGACCGGAATGCCTGGAATGAGGCCCTCGATGATGCACTTTACGTGCGGCAGGACGAAGCGGCGGTAATCGTCGGGGCTGAGGCAGCCGACCCAGCTATCGAATAGTTGCACGCAATGGGCGCCGGCGGCAATTTGAGCGTTGAGATACCGCGTAATGGCGCGGGACAAACGGCTCATCAGCACGGTCCATGCGCCGCTGTCGCGGTACATCAGCGTTTTCGTATGCAAGAAGTTTCTGCTCGCTCCACCTTCGATCACATAGCTTGCCAATGTGAACGGGGCGCCGGCAAAGCCGATCACCGGCAGGCCGCGCGGCAAACCTTCGCGAGTGAGACGCACCGCTTCCATTGCAAAACTGAGAGATTCGACACTTTCCAGTTCCAGCACGCGATCGACATCGCGCGCTTCGCGCACGGGATTGTGAATTACCGGACCTTCTCCCGCTGCGAATTCCAACTCGAGGCCCATCGGTTCCAGAATTGGCAGCAGATCGGAAAAGATGATCGCGGCATCGACCCCCAACCGCTTCACTGCAGTGATCATTACCTCGGCGCAAAGGGCGGGATCCTTGCAAAGTTCAAGAAAACCGACCTTTTCGCGAACCGCCCGATATTCGGGCATATATCTGCCGGCTTGACGCATCAGCCAAATCGGCGTGTACGGCACGGCTTCGCTGCGGCAGGCTTTAAGGAACGCGCTTTGATAGGCCGGATCGCTGACGTCCAACGCACTGGCTAGTTTCGTTTCCGCAATCGTTGTGGATTTTGCCGTGGCAGGAATTGCATTCGATAGCCAACGCTTCTTCGCCAACAATCCGGCGGCGCGCGTTGCAACCGTTTCGACAAGCGCCGACATCGTGGCATGGTCGGGCTGTGCATCCACGGATAAATCGAGTTGCCGCAACATCGCGCTGGTGCTGGGACCGATGGAACCAACGACAGCCGAACGGATGCCTTGACGCAGTTGATCGGCGAAATTGTGACGTTCGGCAACGTTCAGGATATTGGTCGCTTGTTGGCCGGAAGTGAACAGTATGACGTCGATTTCCCCACGAGCTGTTTGCCTCAGCACTGCTTCCAGAGGCGCAGTATCATTGGGCAATTCCCAACGGTACAACTTCAAGTTGATCACCGCTGCGCCGCGTGCTTCCAATCCAGCGAGCAAACTAGCGTTCGGTTCGCCGTGCTCTTGCAATCCGACGGTTAGATTGGCCAGAGAGACATAGTGATCGACCGTCTGCAAGATTTCTCGCCAAGTGTGCGGTTCAGCGGTAATATAAGTTGGAAGAATGCCAAATTGGCGCAGTGCTGCCGCGGGCTTGGGGCCGCGCGAAATCGTAACGACATCGGAGATCGCCATTAGAAATCGCTGCCGATCGACGTGACGCTCGACTTGCTCGACTAACCGCCGGACGCCGCCTTCCGTGGTAAAAATGATCGTGTCAACCTGGCCGGTCATGACGCGGTTCGCAAAGTCGACGGCCTCAGGGTTTTTGGCGGGCGCGGCCTCTCGCATGGCGGCCGCGATGAGCGGAATTCCGCCGAATTGTTCAATGAGCGATGACAGTTCGACCGCGCGGCGATTCTCGAAGGCAGCAATGCGCAGTCTGCCCGAATTGGTTAATGCGGAGTCCATGTTTGTGATCGTACCCAAACTTGCGGCGGAGAAACTAGGGCGTCGGTGCAGCTTCTCGTGGAATTTGCACGGCCCGCTCGGTACGATAGTGAGTGCCAGATTCTCACCTGCGTTTTACCGGCGGCGACATCTCGCATGTACGACCATATTCACCATCTGGTTCAATCGGGCAGAGTTGAACTTGCCCTGGCTCTGCTGTGCGATCGCCTAAAGGCCGACGGACGGTGGCACGAGCTATTCGACGCTCGGCTCATGCAATCGCGCATCAAGCATCGGTTGCCCGTCGCGATGCGGAATTCGCTTGACGAGTTGCAAGAACCGCTACGCGGCAAAATTGAGCAGGCATATCTTGATGCCTGCCGCGAAGTGGGCTGGAAGTTCTTGGAACGAGGCCAATTGCGCGAAGCTTGGATGTACCTGCGGCCCCTTGGCGAGAATGAATCGGTGGCGGCGGCTCTCGAAAAAATCACACCAACCGAAGAAAACGCCGAGCCGCTGATCGAAATTTTACTGCACGAAGGTGTCGCGCCGGAGTTGGGACTTCGCATGGTCCTCGACCGTTTTGGCACATGCAACGCCATTACGGCCTTCGATTCGGTTTTGGCCGGACGGTCATTATCGGTTCGGCAACCGGCGGCGGCACTCCTCGTGACGCATTTGCACCGCGAAATAACTGAAAATGTCCGCCGCCATATTGAAACTGAAGAGAACCGGGCAGCGGACTTTGCAATGCTTGGTGAAATGATCGCAGGTCGCGATTGGCTATTCGGTGAATTCAGCTATCACATTGATGCCACCCATTTGGCATCGGTGGTACGAGCGGCTCGAATCATCGAAGAGCCCGAAGTGTTGCGCCTGGCGCTCGAGCTAACCGAGTATGGCTGCCGATTGCATGCCAATTTTCATTTCCGCGGCGACGAGCCATTCGTGGACATCTACCCAGCTCATCGCTTGTTTTTTGCCGCACAACTTGGCTCGCACGTCGAAGAGGCGGTTAATTATTTTCGCCAGCGGGCCGAAGCCGCAACGGTCGGTGAAATCGGTACCATGCCTGCTGAAACATGGGTGGTGCTGTTGGTGCGACTAAGGCGCTACGCCGAAGCGGCCCAAGCTCTGGCAAAGCTCATTCCATCGAGCGAAAGCACGACGGGTTTCGCGCCGACATTGTTCGAACTGTGCGGCATGGCGGGCGATTATTCAGCAATGCTCAAGCGCTGTCGCGAGCGCGATGATCCGGTCGGTTTTACCGCTGCGATGATCGGTGATCGTGTAGTCAAGATTCATCCATTGAATCCAGAGCCGCGACTGCCAGCGAGCGATTCTCCGCTGCTTTCTGACGGGCATAACTCCGATTTGGAAACGCTTCTTTGAATGGCCTCGCAGCGTGTCGCGACTGCCCGCAATGCTCAAATGCAGGTTTCGCCTCGCAGTTTTAATCCGCTCCCAGGTTTCGCTCTACTTGCCGCGCTTGCTCACTAGCGCCCCAGAGTGGCGTAGGCGTGCCGGGGCGATGCTCCTCTTCTCCCCATTTGGCCAAATCGTCGCGGAAATTACCTCCGCGCCAATTTGGCAGATTGCAGCCTGAGATCGTCAGCGCAATGCCAACGACGGCTGCCCACAGCCAACCTCGCCTGACGGTTCTTTCGACTTCTTCCGACACTGGCCGTTCCATGACAACAAGGCCCGCTTCGAAGCGATATCGCGAAAAGCGGCGAAAACTCTCGCAAAATGTCGCGATTCGAGCAAGGGCAGTTGTGCTAGCATCTGGGGTCAAAACGAGGGCAACCCACCCAAATTCCCTTGCCCTGATGACTTGAATGACGGTACAAACCTCATCGCCCCTCTCGTCGATTTCGCCATTTGGCTCGATATTTCTATGCAATCGCTTTCTTCGCCATCGACAGTGCTCACCACTCGACCGTTCCGCCACTTGCGCGACTTGTGGCTGGTCGCTGCATTGTTTGTAGCTGTAAAAGCCTCGCCAGTAGGCGGAGTCAGCAAGCAACTGACCTGGGGATTTGTTATCTTTGCTGTGCTGTTGGCGCTGGTGTGGCTGGCCGGGCAATTGAAATTCGTCCAACGATTCGTCGAGGGCCTGCTGGGCGTCCATTTAGACAACTCGCAGGCGACGATATTCGTTCACACTGCCGAAGTCGACGGTTGGTCGCGTATTGGCTGCCGACGCTGGCTGTTGGTGGGCTTAGTTTTCGTCGCCGGATTATTGGCCGCCATGGAATTACGGCAGCCCTACTATTTTGTCCAGGACGACAATCTATCGCAGTTTTTGCCCGTCGTGCTGCACGGATGTCGGAGTATGTTTCACGATGGCACGTTTTCCACCTGGAATCCGCATCAATTTCTCGGCTCGCCCACTTCGAGCTTGGGCACGTATGCACTCACGTATCCGCCGACCTATCTCTCGTATGCCATAGCCGATTGGGGGCTTGGCAACGAATATGCCACGCTCGATGTGTTTTG
>JADZDJ010000182.1 GCA_020851115.1 Pirellulales bacterium | reverse complement strand
TGGCACAAGTGCGGTCGGTGGCCTGAAAATCACAAAACCACTGTCGGCAAGCGGTCAGCGCGGATTAGAAAAGTTCTAGGTTGCGCCCTAGCTTTTCGTACAGGACCACAGTCTTAGGACACTACCACGCCGCAAGCGTTATCCCCCGATGCCCAAGACTCAACCGCCAGGCAAACCCTGGGAATGCAATGGAAATTCTTTCTTGCCGAATTGACTACATCGCCGCCCAGCGAAAGCACCCTTCGCGAGCGATTTCCCAGGTTGTCAAATCTGGACATTTGCCTGAACCGTATTTCGACTAGCGTCGGTCGCGCGGCAGTGGCATTTTAATGAGCATTGGCTTATCATCGTCAGCCATGTCGGAGCCTACGGCGGTTGTGGCTTCGGCGAATCCCACGTTGTCGTCGTCGATCGAGGTAAAGCCTTTCCGTGAGGTGCCGATCTGAGAAAACTCGGCAAGATCGTCCGATTCCGACCGCATTAGCGTACCGAGTTCCAGTAGGTCGTTGGCTTGCGAGAGCAAGTGCTGATAGGCGCCGTCCCACTGGGCATCGAGTTCGATGGGATCGAGGTGCTCCAAGTCGATCGCGTCGATTTCCGCCGCGGTTGGATCGGCCGTATCGGTCGAGGGTGCCTCCAATGAGTGCATCATGTTGATGGTACGGTCGACTAAGTACGAAGGTCGACCGCGGACCTGGTCGTAAATTCGCACGACATATTCGCCGAGCATGCTGATTCCCAGCGCATTCAGCGAGGCGAAAAAACTCATGGTCACCAATTCAGAGGTCCAGCCTGGAACTGCCCAATCGGTGCAGAGTTTACAGTAGACGGAGTAGCCACTCACTGTCAAAAACATGATGAACGCAATCCAGCCGATCCAGCCGAACATCGACAGCGGCAGCGACGAAAATGAAAATATCGCCGTCTTCGCCAAGCGAAACAAACCACCCAGGGGCACCCGGGGATGGTCGTCGTAGCGGCTGCCGCGTTCCACCGGCACGCCGATTTGTTTGAATCCCACCCAGGAGCGCAAACCAGGTAAGTAGCGGTCGCGTTCGCCGCACGAGATCAGCGCTTTTGCGACGCGGGCGTCGATGAGCCCAAAATTTCCGGCATCGACGGGGATCGCCGTGTGAGCGATCGAGGAGAGCACTCGGTGAAACGCGCCGAACAGCATTCGCTTCCAGAGGGCTTCTTTGCGGCTCGTACGAATCGCGTAGACGACGTCGTAGCCGCCCTGCCAACCGTCGAGCAGTTTGCTGATCGCTTCTGGCGGATCTTGTAAATCGCTATCCAACAGCACGACCGCGTCGCCGCGAGCATGTTCCAGCCCGGCGAGAATTGCCGCTTGATGTCCAAAATTCCGCGATAGGTGGACCACGCGCACTTCGGCATGTGTCATTGCAAGGCGATCGAGCAATTCGGCGCTGCCGTCGCGCGAGCCGTCATTGACGAAAATGATTTCAAACGTCGTGCGGCACAGGGTCAGCGCCGTTTGCAGCCGCCGACAAAGCGTCTCCAGGACAGCCACTTCATTGAAAACCGGCAAGACCACGCTAATCAGCGAGTCGGAAACTGGCGGCCGGGTGGGAGGCGAATAGCCGTTGGTCATCGCGGATTTGGAACCGGCGGGGAAACGCTGGGAGGGAAATTTATTGGCGTCGAGTATGGCCTGTTGCCATCAACAACGCGGCCACTAGCAAACCTAGTCCACAACCCGATAGGAGGCGGCCGATTTTCAGGCTGACAGGCCTAAATTGCAGTCGAATTTCATGCTCGCCGGCAGGAACGGCGACGCCTAAAAAGTCGGCATTGACCCGCAAAACCTCGGCATATCGGCCATCGATCTGGGCCTGCCAACCGGAGTGATAACTTTCATTAACGAAGAGCAATTGCCGCGTTTTGCAGGTCGTCTGACACACAAATTCTCCTGGACGATCGCGGCCGACGATGACTTGTCCTGGCATTCCAGCGGGTAATTCTAAGTGCTCATCGACGACGGCAGCTTGACCGGTCGCCAAAGCGTCGAGATCTGCCGTGAAACCCTGGCCCTGGATGACAGAAGTCACGAGCCAAGCGCGCGGCCGCTCCTCCGAAAGACGGATCCACGAAGTTGGATCGGACGGGTTTTGCAGCTTCCAGCTTGCGCCGGCCAAGCGAAGCGCGGCCGGTTGTCGGTAATCCAATCGCCGCGAAGGTTCCAATCCGGCGTAACCATCGACGCGCATCCAGCCCGCGAGCAGAATCCGATTGCCAACACGGACGCCGCGATCGCCGGGAGCGGCCTCGGTTCCGGCAACGAGATCGAGCGCAACTCGACCTTCGGGCTTGCCAGGCGGCGTATTCGTCGATTGGATGAAAGCATCGAGCGAAGCCGTATGGCCGACGATGATGTGGCTTATGCCATAGGAGCATAAATCCGCAGCCGCCAGCACGAACAGCACCGTCAATGCCCATGTCTTGCCGCGCGCTGCGAATTGTGACGATGTCACCGCGATTGCAATTAACGCCGGTCCCACCATTCGACAGGTCCAAATCGAAGCGTGTTCGGGCCAAAACAATGGAGCCATTGCGGCTGCGAATAAACTGACAAGTATCAACATCGACAAGTGCTGCGTAGCAAGCAGTGTCGAACCAACCGTACGACTGGCAGGACTAGATTTTGTATTGCACCGAAGTGCAACTTGCCGCATCAACAGTTCAAATCCAACCGCCGCCAGCGTTGCGGTGGCCAATTGAACAATCATCATCGCCCGACACGGCAGGCGAAATCTGTCAATCAAGGGGAAGTGCGTTTGCAGCCAACCCATTGGGCCATTGATGCCCAGCGACCACAGCAACCCGAATAGCGCGCCCGTCAGCGCTGCGATGACCGTGGGGCGGTATCGCTTTTGCCGCATTCCGCCGTATGCGCCGAGAATCGCTAGCACGAGCGGAGCAGCGCCAAGGTAGATCGCCAATTCATGCGTGTTCTGTCCGGCGACGCGATGATTGAACAAATACGGTCCGATCCACTGCACCAGATTGAGTGGATGCAACGAACCGGGGTCCGTCAATTCCGCGGCAGGCAATTTCCGGACGGAGTGCTGCAATGCATCGAAGGTTGGCAGCAATTGCACGCCGCCAATGAACGCGGCGACCGCGATGGCTGCCAGCCAGGATAATGAACTTATTGCAATCCGCGAGCACCGCGAAGTCGGCGCAGGCGTTCTCAAGGGTAAATTGCTGGATCCGGCCGCGTTATTTCGAGCGCAAAACAGGCATTGCGAGAATGCCACGTAGCCGGCTTCCACCATGAGCGAGAAAAACACGTATTGCGGGTAACCCAGTAGCAACTGCGACCCGGTCAGAGCCACAACCGCCGCCCAAGCCAAACTGCGGCGACGCGCGTCATCGTCGCGAAGCATCACGTCGATGGCCCACAACAACCACGGCAAATGAGCGATGACCGCGATTGCATTCGGGTGTACGAAGTGCATGAAGTTGAAACTGCCAAACGTAAAGGAGATTGCGCCAAACATCGCGGCCGGAAATCGCAGTCTCAGACGCACGAGCAGCACTACCATGCCGGCCAGCATCGCCGGATAACTCAACCAGCATTCCAAATCGAACGCCAAGGTCAGCGGCAGCGTGCGATACAGCAACCAATGTAGTGGATGGTAAGCTCCAACTTGGCCTTCGCCAGTCAAGTAAAAGCCGCAATACAAATCGGGACACCAATCGAACGGTTCATTGCGCGAGAGCTGATTGGCATAGAACTCTCTTAACGGAAGATGAAATTCGCCGAGATCGTCGGCCATATAAACGCGGCCGAGAACCATTGGCGCTGCGAGGATCGCCAGCAGTGCGACCGCGGCAAAGATGGCAACGTTTGTCGGCTGGCCACGGTGCATTTTAGAGTCTTGCAATGGTAGGAGGCGATTCTTTACGTCAAATTTGGAGCGAAGCCCGTAGTGCCGGCATTCCTGCCCGTCGTCGACGCGAATTCGATAGGCAGGAATGCCGGTCCCACTAGGAAATCAACGCGCCTGGATCGAGCGGCAACGAGCGCAAATGAGGGCTATCGATGATCGAAAACGGGCTGACCAAGTCCTGCCACCTTTCACCGCGTTGTTCGATGCGCGAATCGGCGATTGGTCCCAACCGATTTGCCGCCAGCGCTAAATAACTGACATTTTCCGGCCGCAGATTCATGATTCTTGCAATCGTCGCATCGACGGCGGTCGCGTTAGGGCCAACAATTACCAAGCCCATCGGCTTAGGGCTACCCATGATCGGTCCGTCCCCTTCCATGCACAAGATGCCATCGGCAATCGCCAGCGTCGGCGGTAGCGAAGCGTTGATGTCGAAGACCGTTTGCGGTATGCCTGCGTGATGCAGCACGTTTTTTGGCCAGCCATAAACGATGCCAGGAATGACTCCATAGAGATTTTTCATCGCTGCCGTGACACCGACCCAGTGGTGAGTTTTCATTTTCGGCATCGAAACGACGAGGTCGGCGCTGGCCACGCTGCGCGGAAAATAGAATCCGTCGAGCTGGCTGGTTCGGCCGCGATTCGGCGTCCAAACCACGTCTTCGTAATTCAGATCGGAAAATTCCAGTTTGGCGGCGCGGAGGGCTTCGTGCATGCCTCCCTCGACGAGCGCCATTTCGGTGTCTCGCACATGCCCTGGAGCTTCGCCAACGACAACTCGAGCACCAAAGTCGCGAAACACCTCCGCTGCGGCGACGACCATTGCCGGATGCGTCGTCATGTGTGGAGCACGGCGCGTTGGTTCAACGAGATTGGGTTTGAGCAGGACGCGCTTGCCACGAAGCAAATCGGGCGTCATTCCGGTTGCAACAAGACCATCGCGAATCGTGACGGTCAGCGGCCCGTCGTAGCGTTGGTTGCGAGCGATGAATACCGGCTGCTTTGGCGATCCGTTGCGATTCAGCACCGCATAGCCAATTGCTCCGAGCGCAACAGCGCTCGTCCCGACCAACAAAGCACGACGATCGAATCGGTCTGCCTGAGACGCGACATTTCCTCTGGGGTTCGGCAGTTTGTCGGTTCTATTTTTCATGTTCATCTTCTAAGCACCTAAGCTCGCTGTTCGTTGCGCGCACGCGGATCGAATTAACACCCCACTGGCTCCCTGAGACGCCATCGCGAGCAGCGCAAGCTTGAGCGGCGAGCCATCATCGCCAACGACTCGCCGGCTTTGGCGGACAAGCCAATCGGCCGCATCGGTGGAGGTCCGTTCAAACGCGGCCAATCCAAGCAAACCGTAAGCCAGCGAGATGGGCGTTGTCTCCGCCGAAAGCGCGCTCTGTAAGAATCGCAAAGAGAGATCGATTCGCGGGTCAGCGATGGTCTCATCAGCCAGCGCGAGGAGAGTGAGTCCAGTCGGCTCGATGTGAGACCGCAGCCGCTGGCCCAAGACAACCGTGTTGCCATAATTACAGCCGCCCGTCGATAGCAGTCGATCGACGAGCAGCTTCACCCCCTCTCGCGTACGACGGTGATCCGACAAACCGAGAGCCTTGAGAGCCAACACCGACCAGGCGGTTGGCTCGACCCAAGCATGCGTTCCGGCGGCCCAAGACCAGCCGATCAGCCGACCATCGTGGCCGAACTCCGTCGAAGTTGGAATCGGCTTGCCGGCGCTTGTTAACAACCATTGGGTCGCCCGATCCACATCGAACGATTTTGAAACGTCCCCTCGATCTTCGTTTCTTGCCGCCAGCACGGCCAGAACTGCCAGCGGCGTCGGCCAGGCCGGCCAATTCAAATCGGCCAGCGGCGGCACGCGACCATCGAGTGATTGTACGCTTGCCAGCCAACTTGCTCCGACGCGCGCGGCGTCGAATCGACGTCCGCCGCACAAGGCCAGCACCGCCAGCGCGGTCGGCTCGGCGGCCGGAGGCCCGCCGCGCTGGTATCCGCAGGGCAGCGGCACGAGTCGATCGAGCAAGTCGTCGATCGCAGGTTTGATCAAATTCATGGCGAGGGATCGCATCAGGATGGATGCTAAGTTCCGCGCCCGTCGCTGGCGCTGCGGAAATCTTTGCGAATTTAGTTGCCGATCGAGCGCGCCGCATTCATGCGCGCGTGTTGCGGTTTATCAACAATTCAAGAATAGCTTTCGCCAAGGCAGCGGATTGCTGAAGATTTGAGAATGGGTCTTGACGATCAAACGCAACGCAGCGGTCGAGTGACCATGCCTAGTGAGAAATGTTGTGGCTCACCCAAAAATTTTCTCAATTTTTAATTTGACATGCCATGCGTGCGACATAGGTTTCATTGCACAAGCAAATGCACTCGAACGTTCGAGTGCGACGACTTGTGAACACGGCCTTCCGGCCGTGGTAAAGCGATGCTGCCAACCGCCGGGCATTCACTATTCGTAATCGAACCGGTCGGAAAGCAGTTCGCAACGTTTTTGGCCTGCTGGGCCTTCGCATCCTCGATAAAGGCAAACCAGTCGCAAGGCTGGGGCGCAAAGTTATGGGCCGTCGAGCCGACGAACTCGATGGTCGCCAGACTGCCGAAGGGGTGTTGGACGCTTGAACCCGCTTACGCGGAGAACAGTGGACGACGTTCTTTTCTAGATTCGAGGCGAGGCACCACTTGTTTACGGTAACAGGGTTTTTGCTCGGGTGTATCGCAGGTCGGCGCCGGCCGCAAAAACGGCCGGCGCCACACCCAGCGATTTCCCACATTCCCTTGTCTTCCTGACCCTTTGGCGCAGCCATACCATGACGCTCAATGGTCAGAATTTTTGGAGGTTCGTTTCATGTCCAGTTTTGCTTTGAAAGTTCGTAAGTTCCTGGTTTCGGAAGATGGCCCCACCGCGGTCGAGTACGCCGTGATGTTGGCCCTGATTGTGATCGTCTGCTTGGCAGCAATCGGTTCGATCGGCACGAATGCCAAGAACACGTTTCAAAACGTCGCCACCTCGCTCGCGGGCGGCAGCTAGTTGGATCAGTGTTTTCCCTCCCTGTTTCACTCCAGCCAGGCCCCGAGGTGCTTCACCTCGGGGCTTGGTGTTTATTCCGCCCCCACCGGCTGCAAGCCCGTTTCGGAAATCTCCGCTGTCTCCTGATACGAATCATAATCGGTGTTGACGCGCCACAGATCGTGCGACCGCTCCTGGAGCAGATTCTCGGCGGCCAATAACCCCATCAAGATACTGTGGTCCTGGTTGTTGTATTTGAACGATCCATATCTACCGATCGGCATCAGGCCGCGAAAGGTCCGCAAATACGATTCGATCGCCGTCAGATGTTGCTTGTAACCCGTGCGGTAGACCGGATAGCAGCGGCGGACGCGGACGACTTCGCCCGCCAAAATAGCCGCTTCACCGATCAATCCGGTCGAGCGAATTTCTTCGCTGGCAAGCTCGACCAGCCGATCGTGAGACTCGAACCAGAGGGGATCTTCGTCATAGCACCAGTACTCGAGGGCCAGGATCGACGTCTGCTGATCGCCGTATAATTCGGGCGCCCAGTTTCGGAAGTTCGTCACGCGCCCCATGCGCAGCTCAGGCGAATGGACGTACAGCCATTGGTCTGGAAACAGGTCGCGCCGATCGACATTGAGATACACCAGCACCGTATTGCGAAAGTCCAGCGAATCGACCGCCCGCTCCACCGCCAGCGGCAAATCGCCCAGCCCCCGCACCAGCAATGTGAGCGGCATGGTAGAAATGACGTGATCGAAGAATCGCTGCTCTCCATCGGCAAACTCAAGCCCATGCACGTGCCGATCGTCGTGAAGCACCCGTTGCACCGGTCGTCGTAATTGCACAAGGCCGCCGGCGTCTCGAATCCGTTCGGCCATCCGCTCATAGACCATTCCGCTTCCTCCCAGCGGGTAGGCAAAACGATCGACTAGCGTCTTGTGCCGCGCACCACCAATCCCCACGGCGCTTTTGATGGCTTCCCCGAGCGAAAACTTTTTGATCCGCTGGGCGGCAAAGTCCGCGTCCAGCTCACGGCAGGGGATTCCCCACAATTTTTCGCTGTACGACTTGAAAAACATTTCAAATAGACGACGGCCGAACCTGCGCACCACCCACGATTCGAAGGTCGGCGGGTTGTCCGCGGCGGCTGATAGAGAACATCGTTCTCTCAGATAACTGCCGATGCAGCGCGCGGCTTCCCACGGACCCATGTTCCACAGGGCATTGGCCGGCTTCAAAGGGTAATGAAAAAAACACCGTTCGTAATAGATCCGCGTCAGACGCTCGATCATGCGGTAATCGCGGCCGATGACTTCCAGCCATAAACGGTTGACGCGGGCGTCGTTGCTAAAAAAGCGATGCGGGCCGAGATCCACAGTTTGCCCCCACAGTTTGAACGAACGGGCCATTCCGCCAATGCTGTTGGACGCTTCGTAAAGTTCGACGTCCGCGCCTCCTCGGGCCAATTGATAACCAGCCGTGACTCCCGCCGGACCTGTGCCGATGATTGCTATTCGCATCCTCTGATTCCTCGTTTCGTTGTAATGGTTTGTTCAAATTTCATCGTTTGTTCAAGCGAGCTGCATCAGCCGCGCGCGGACTGGCATTGCGATTGCCGATTGCTTGAGGATCAATCAACGGAGCGCGCGAGCGAACTGTCCGACCGTCATAAATGAACCAGTTCGCATTGTGTGCGGCGTACCAGCCCGGAAACGCCTGGCGTAACACGACAAAGTCGAGCCGCTGGTCGGCGCACAGGTGCAATAAATCGTCGATCGACGGGGGCTGGGCATCGGTAGTCGCATGCAACGATTCTTCGATATTTTCGGTGCGACGTTGCGAGAACGGCAAATGTCGATGCCGAAGTAGGTCGATCTCGAACGGCTGCGCTAGATCGGCCCGACGCCGACCTTCGATGGCCGTTGCGCGAGAGAAGACATTTCCAACCGACTGCTCCAGCGAAAAATAGGAATTCGCGTTCAAGTCCATCCACACGTCTTCATAATGGCCGCTCGGCCAATAGACGGTGGGCACACGACGATCGGAAGCAGGTCGGTTCCGCAAGAATTGTTGTACAAATTGAATATCACCATAACGCGGTTGATTTATGGCTCGTAGACAGGGAATCTCTTGAGCTGCAAAACTTCCGATTTGGGCCGCGAGAAAGATTGCCAACACCACGCGCTGGAATCGCCGTCCGAGGCCGGTGAGGCGACTGAGTAGTGCAAGCAGTGCGACGATCAGTGCAAAGAGTACGAGCGGGTCAAGCACGACCACCAATGCACGCAAACAGACGTCATAATCCAACGTCCCAGTCAACCAGCGCCAATGCAAAAGGATCTGCCCCTCGTGCGAAACCGTGCGAAAGGCAAGGCCCGCCGTCACGCTGATTGCCAAAGCTCTCCACATCCAAATCCAACCGTCGGAATTCGGTTCACAGCGCCGCCACAATACCACAACGGCGGCAAAAACGGCCAATACCGCCGCCAAATCGACGAACTGGAATTGTGCAGTTCCCAAGTAACCCAGCAGCGCGACCGAGCCAGTTTGACCGAGCCAACCACCCGATAACCACCACTTTCTAACGAGTAAAAGCGCCAGCGGCAGTTGCAGCGTTTGTATGATCCAAAAGGCTCGAAACGGCTGTCCTTGCACCAACAGCGCGAACGGCATGAAACTGGCGATCGCCGTGCCTGCGATGGCCAACAGCGTTGTTAGGAGCACCGCCGTCAGAAAATCTCTCGGCGGAGCGTCCCATGCAAAACAGCGCAGGCTCGCGAGCAGAATTGCCGTGGAGACCGCCACTTGCAACCAATCGCCGAATTCCCATTCCGTCGCGAATAGACAAGGGAGCGACATTCGCACTTCCGCTTGCCAGACTGGATCTAAGTTACCGAAAATCCGAATACCCAAGGACGGTGCGACAACCAGCAGCAAAGTGCCGGCAGAGATCGCGCACGCCAAACCGCAAAAGTATGGTCTGGGGATGACGCGCAGCAACCAGCAACTAACAAGAACGAGCCAGCCGCCAAAGGCCACAATCGGATGTACCGCCGTGGCAGCCGCCAGTAGGATCGCCGGCATCAGATGGTGACCTACAAGTATTCGCTCCAGAGCGAATAGCGTTAGACTGCTACTGAAGAGTCGGGGCGTCAGGAAATTCTCGGTTATGTGAAATATGCCAAGGCCTCCAATCGGAGGCGAATATACCGCCAAGCCGAGCAAGGCGACCGCCACAAGGATCCGGTTTGGAATCAGCGCCCGCAGCAATCGCTGGAGAGCCACAAAATAAGCGGTCGTCCCCAGCAAATAGAGTAAAAAAAAGCAAGTTGGCACCCCCAAGCAATGTGCCAATGGAGCGACGATCGACGAAAAAAGAGAAAACTGATCTTGGGAGCCGTAGGCCAGAAACAAATCGTCTGCAAAACGCTGATGCTCCGCGCGATTGGCGACTTGCATGCCGTAGAGGATTGAATCGTGATACCGACTGCGGTACGGCATCACCAGCGAATTGACGACAAGCGTTGCAAGCAATAAGCTCCGCGAACTGGTGGCCAACGCCGACAACCAACCGATAAATCGTGACGTCGCCGTTTCGGCATCGGCGGGGCGCTGCCATGCCGCACTCCGCTGCAACATTTCGTCTTCCGCAGGCGCATGCAATGGGACAGAGTGCTGCTTCGGACGAGCTTTAAGGGTCGCAAATAGGCTGAACATTGACAATCATTGGTCGGATGACGCCACCTTGGCAGGCAAAGCTGTGTCACGGCACAATTCCACCTTGGCGGATTCCACACGATGGCGGTTTGAGCGAGCGGGTTTTGCCGAAAATGTCGGCGCCCCGCCATGACCAAGCCAAAGCGGCTTGGCAATTGCCCCTTAAACATATTTCACACCCAGCGGAGTGGCGGCCGACGGTTTGACATTCCGTGGCCCTGTAGTAGGGTTCAATTGCACAACGAGAAATGTTGGGAGCAATTCCACCGATTTTGTCCTTGTGACACGGCGATCGGGCCGTGGTAAAGCGATTGCGGAATCGTCGGAAGCCAACCTTGTCGTATGATCCTCCGACCGAAACGCGACACGCAATGCTGTTTCGCCTGCTGGACCTTCGCATCCTCGATAAAGGCAAACCAGTCGCAAGGCTGGGACGCAAAGTCATGGGCCGTCGAGCTTGAAAAACGGCTCGCCGGTCGCCAGACCGCCGAAGGGGTGTTCGACGCTTGACCCGCTAGGTTGCCGCGCCGCGAATGTAGACGTCTCGCTCCGCGAGACGAACTCCTTTCGCGGAGCAAAAGGCCTACGATGTAGGCCTGCCAATACCAATGCGGCGTCAGCGGAAGACGTTCTTTCTATTTCGGGGCGAGGTACCACACATAACTGGTATCAGGATTTGTTTTGGGATGGATAGCAGGCAGGCGGTGGCCGCGCACGGGTGAAACCGCGTGGGCCGGCGCTGCATCCGACAAATCCACTTTTCCTTTTTGCCCTTCGGCAAGCGCTTCGCCGGCCCGTCGCCGGCCCGTGCTCGTCGAAATCGGAGGTGTACGATGGTGTGCTTCGCCTCGAAAGTGCGTCGGTTTCTGGTTGCGGAAGACGGTCCCACCGCCGTGGAATATGCCGTCATGTTGGCACTGATCGTGATCGTTTGCTTGGCGGCAATCGGCTCGATCGGCACCAACGCGAAAGCCACGTTCGAAAACGTGGCCAACTCGCTAGGCGGCGGCAGCTAGTTCGCCGCGGGAGGTTTCATTGCCCCGTCTCGACCGCAAGCCCAGGGGGTGTCCCCCTGGGCTTGGTTGTTTTCTAGAGGCGAGGAGCTAAAAGGAACAACTCATTGCAAACGACTCAACCATGTCCTGGTACGTTTTCGCAATCGCGCTTGCACAAACCCAAAATGTCCTAATCTCATACCTCTAGCCCCTAGTTCCAGTTTCTAACGTATGCTTGCAATAGAGGTTCGCCATGCCCCTGACGGTTCCCCCCGAGGTTCTCTCGGGCGTTGTTGAATTTGTAAGCTACTTTTTCACATTCCTTGCTCTGGTGGTCAGCGTTTTCCTGACCGGCCAAGCCTAGTGGGGCAGGCTTTCCTGCCTGTCAGAATCACGCATCCGCAAGAGGCCGGCAAGAATGCCTGCCCCGCAAAATAAAATTAGGAGCAATCATGTTCGTCGAACGTATTTTGACCGCCTTCCAACAGCATGCCCCCGTGTGGCTGGTGGCCATTACCCTGGTCGTGGCCGCGGTGATCGATGGATACAAGCTAAAAGTTCCCAACTGGCTGACGTTCCCCATGATCCTCAGCGGTTGGGCGCTTGGTGCGTATGCCCATGGATGGGAAGGCTTGGGATTGAGCCTGCTGGGAACCGCCGTGGGACTCGCCTTGTTGCTGCCGGCCTACGCCATTGGCGGAATGGGTGCAGGCGATGTGAAGCTATTAGCAGGAGTGGGATCGTGGCTCGCTGCCGCCTACTTGATGGAGGGCGTGGTAACGACGTTCTACGCGTTTTTCGTTTCAGCACTGGTTGGCGGAGTGCTAGCACTGACGATGGTGCTGTTTCGGCGGAGTTGGAGAAAACACAAGGACCAGTTCCTTACGATCGTCAATGAGATGGTTACGATTGGCAATCCGACTGAGCTAGCAACGATTGCTGCCAAGCGAAAAAGCTCCATGCTGCTCTTGCCGTATGGAATTCCCATTGCCATTGGCTCGATCGCTTACTTTATTTGGGCGGGGATGTTGATATGAATCGCAATTCTTTGATAGCACGTAACTTAAGGCATTCCTCAAGAAAATCGGCAGGAGACGAATCCCTTCGCCGACAATCGCCTGCGGCGACCAATTCTGGAGCGAGATTTCCAGCCAACACCCAACCGGCCGGCCAGTTAAATCCGAGTCGAGTAAATCTCAAGGTGGAGAATTTCTGCCGATCGTGCCGAAGAAACCGACGGGGGGCCGCTGTCGTCGAGTTCGCGGTCGTTGCGCCGGTCTTCTTTCTGCTGGTGTTCGGCATGATCGAATACGGCCGGATGGTGATGGTTCAACAAGTAATCACGAATGCGTCCCGCGAGGGCGCACGCGTGGCCGTGCTCGACGGGGCGACCGCGAGTGATGTGCAAACCAAAGTCGGTGACTATTTAACGAGCGCCAAGATTTCGGGGGCGACGACGACCGTGAGTCCTAGCCCGCCCAGCAATGCCGGTTATGGCGCGCCGGTGACGGTTACGGTCTCGGTGCCTTTTAATCAAGTCAGTTGGCTGCCGTCGCCGTTGTTCCTCGGGGGCAAGACGATGTCAGCAACAAGCGTGATGCGGAGAGAAGCGGTTCAATAAATCGGCCAGATAGGCTGACGTGTGGTTCTCAGTTTCAAAACCGTCCACCAGTCAAAAGATACCAGACACACCAGACACTCCTAACACACTATGCGTCCTAAGTCCCTGCTATTGCTGCTGTTGGCGCTAGGTTGCGGCCTAGTCGCTTCGATCGGTATTAGCCAGGTGATGGAGCACCGCAATCAGGCTCAAACGCCACCGGCGGAGATGGAGAAAATCTATGTCGCTAAAAAGGACATTCGCGTCAACGAGCCGCTCAATCCGCAAAACCTCGTCCTCGAAGATTGGCCGAAGGACAGGGTTCCGGCCGACGCAGTGCGGGAACTGAAAGAACTGGAAAATCAACATGCTGGCAGCACAATTTTGCAAGGCGAGCCGATTCGCAAGGGAAAGTTTGCCAACGACACACGAATGAATGAAATTCCGCCGGGCTATCGCGTGGTAGCGGTTCCGGCCGACGCAGTGAGTTCGACCGGCCACCTGTTGCAGCCAGGCGATCGCGTAGACGTCATCGTGTATGTCACTCGCAACGTGCAGGCGGGAATTGACCAGCCGCTGGCCAAGACCGTACTGCAAGACGTCCGCGTGTTTGCCGTTAACGAACACTGGAGAACGGACGAATCGAAAGACGCCGAAGCCATCGCCGCGCGGACGGTGTCGCTACTGGTGACTCCAGATCAAGTCGAATTGGTGACGCTCGCCGCCGAAATGGGACGAATCCGCTTGGTTTTGCGCCATCCCGATGATGACAAGATCGCGCAGACTGGCGGCAAAGATGCCAAAGATCTGTTTGGCGGCGACGGCAATGGCGACAGAGCCAAGGAATGGGGAGAAAACAAACAAACCAATTCAGGCGCAGGGGGAGGAATCCTCAATTTTCTCAAAGCCAACAAACAGCCGCCGGCTGCTGAGCCAAAGATCGCGGCCGCGGAACCGTCGCCGGAGGAAGAACAGCATTTTTGGATGGAATTGTTGAAAGGCGAAGAAGTCAGTCGCGTCGAATTTACGAAAAAGGGAAAGGACGGCCGTTGGCAGACTGAGACGACCGGCGGCGGCAGCTTTCAAGGGGCTGCCGATCCTACGGTCGGCGCGCCGACGCCGGATGATCCAACGACTGGCGCAACCGGCGTAACCAATTGAGCATTCGCCAGCCCTAGCGCGCACGAGATGGCAAGCAGCGATGGAAGCTTGCTCGCGCAGCGGGTTGGTGTCACGCAAATCTCATCGTTTTGTAAGCTTCAAACCAATACTTTTCGTTCGGATCGGATCGATCTACAGGGGGACAAGGATGTTCTCGCACCGTATCGGGCGGCTGCCCTATTTGCGCTTTTGCGCTCCACTAATTTTCGCCATTGGTCTGTCAGGCATCGCTCGCGGACAAGAAATCAGTCTGCCGCCGCAATCGCCTAGCACCGATCAGAGCCTCAATGAATTTCAAACTCCAGGCCCCATGCAGGCGCCCGGTCCGATCCAAACGCCAGGGTCGATGAGTGCGCCGAGCGCAGTTCAGTCCGCCGGGCCGGCGATCGATCCCCAACTGGCTGAATCCGCGATTCATCACGTTCGCGCGGCCAACGAGCGGATGGACATCATCGCCAATTCGAGCCGAGTGCTGACGCTCGATCAAAACATTCCGCGCGCCCAGGTGAACAACAAGGAAATTTTAGAACTTACCCCATTGTCGCCGCGCGAAATTCAGGTGTTCGCCAAGAAACCTGGAGTCACACAGATCAATCTGTGGAACGACAAAGGCCAGCTCTTTACGATCGATTGCATCGTGTCGGCCGACGCGCGCGAGCTTTCCGAAACGATCCGCTCGCTCTTTCCCAATGCGAACATCCAGGTACATCCGATCGGAACCGGCGTTCTTTTGACGGGGTACATCGATCGCGACGATCAGGTCACCACCATTATCAACATTGCCAAGAACTATTATCCAGATGTTCAATCGACCGTCGAAGTCGCCAGCGTGCAGCAAGTGCTATTGCACTGCAAAGTGGCCGAAGTCGATCGAAATAAATTGCGAGAAGTCGGCTTCGACTTTGCCAATATCGCCGACAACGGCAGTTTTGTCGTCTCCAGCATCAGCGGCTTGATTAGCGCGGCAAGCGTGCGAAGCGGAGCCGTGCCAGCGGGCGCTGGCGATACGGTGCGATTCGGCGTTGTTGATGGCAACAACTCCTTTTTTGGGTTCCTGGAAGCGCTGCGACAGGAAGAAATTTTGAAAATCCTGTCGGATCCGACGGTGACCACCGTCAGCGGGCGCGCCGCCTCATTCATCGTCGGCGGCGAGTTTCCGATTCTCGTACCACAGAGCTTAGGTACGGTCTCGATTCAATACAAGGAATTCGGCACGCAACTCGATTTTGTGCCGATCGTGATGGGCAATGGGAATATTCGCTTGGAAGTGCGCCCGCGCGTCAGTGAAATCGATGAAACGCGCGCGCTTACAATCAATGGCACCACGGTGCCGGGCTTGCGAGTTCGCCAGGTGGATACTGGCGTCGAAATGAAACCTGGGCAGACGCTCGCACTCGCGGGCCTGGTGCAAACTCGAATTGAAGGTCGTGTGCGCGGCATCCCGTGGCTCAGCGAACTGCCGTATGTCGGTGCTCCGTTCCGAACCGTTCGACAGCGGGAAGAAGAGATCGAGTTGGTAATTCTCGTCACGCCCGAACTTGCTGCGGGGCTTGATCCTTGTGAAGTGCCCAAGTGCTTGCCAGGCATGCACACCGACGTGCCGAACGATTGCGAAATGGTCTGGAAGGGGTACATCGAAGTGCCGTCCAAAGGGCCGTGTGGCCCGAAGGGATGCTGCCCCACTCCGGCCGTGGATCCTGCCGCGTGCTACTCCGACGGTTCACCGGCGGTCCAGGCACCTCCATCGCCGGGCTACGAAGTGATTCCGCCAGGCACGCAAGGCCCCTCAGCGCCGAACGCCAGCCGAGGGCCGATGTCGATTCGCCCCCCCAAGAAGACTCCAGCGACATCGATGCGACCCAGTCCGACGACCGGCAACAATTCACCTACGACTACCAACGCGAATGATCGCTACCATCCGACTCTTCCACAAAATCCGGCCGCCGCTGGGGAGATGAAACCAGTATCGGCGGCTCCTGGCTTCATCGGGCCGGTGGGTTATGACGTAAAGAACTAGAGGGGCATCATTGGGGTTCAGGGTTTGGAGTTCAGAAATTGGACACAGCGCCCGCCTTGCACGCTGAACCCTGATCCCACCACCCTGAACTTTGCACCCCCATGACCAACGTGCTCCGACTGGCCATTGTTGATCCCAGCGATGGCGCTCGCGAATCGCTGAAAACGATGCTGCTCGGCCTGGACATGGTCTGGCTCGAAGCGGAATGTTCGCGCTACGAATTCTTCTCGGACGTCGTCGCTCAAACCCACCCCGATATTGGCATTGTGGCGCTGGACGCCGACTCCGACAAAGCCCTGCAACTCGTCGAACAGCTTGCCGCCACCGCACCGCAGTGCAGCATTTTGGTGATTAGTGGTTCGACCGATGGCACTCTGATTCTGCGCGCGATGCGTGCCGGCGCCAAGGAATTCCTGCCAAAGCCTGTTCGCATCGAAGATCTCGTCGGCGCACTAGAACGTCTCAGCGAACGGCAATTCGGCAAAGGAGACGGAAAATCGCGCGGCTGCCAAGTTATCGCGGTTTGCGGCGCCACCGGCGGCGTTGGCGCAACGAGCCTCGCGGTAAACCTGGGTTGCGCGCTGGCGTCCAACGAACAAAATTCGGTCTGCCTGGTCGATCTCGATCTGAGCCTCGGCGACGCCGACGTGTTTCTGGACACGATTCCCGACTACACCTTGATCGATGTCGCGCAAAACGTAACGCGCCTCGATTTCACGTTGCTCAAACGATCGTTGACCAAACACTCGTCGGGTTTGTTTCTGCTACCGCGTCCCGTGCAGCTCGAAGACGCCGCGCTGGTAAACGCCGACGATATGCAGCGGGTGATCGGTTTGTTGAAGGCCACCTTCACGCACTTGATTCTCGACTTGTCGAAGGCATACAGCGCCATCGATATGGCCGCCCTCGAATTGGCGATGCATGTGCTGATGGTGACGCAACTCGACCTGCCGTGTTTGCGCAACGTAGTGCGGTTGATGGTGTCGTTCGGCGAAATCGCTGGCATGAAGGACAAAGTCAAAGTCGTCGTCAATCGAGTCGGACTGGATGGCTCGCAAATCAGCCTCAAACGGGCGCAAGAGACGATCGGCTGCGAAATCTTTCGGCAGTTGCCCAACGACTATCGCACGATGTCGGAAGTCCGCAACAACGGCGTGCCGCTGATCGAGCAAGCGCCCAAGGCGGCGATCACGCAGTCGATTGTCGAAATGGCCGACTTCTTTACGGTCGGCGGCGCGGAAAAATCGGCCGACGAAAGCTCGCTGAGCGCAAGACTCTCCAAGTCGCGGTGGCGGACGATGTTCAGCGGAAAGAAATGAGCCCGAGTAGAGGGGCTTGCGCCTCAGGCGTAACGCAGCAGGACGCCACGCAATCGTGAACCGATTGGATCGAACTTTACTGCTGCTCACGGATTTCCAACCGCTCTGCGGCTTGATCTGATTTATCAATTCCAATTCCGTTCCGCCGGAATCCCGCTGGAAGGCTCTCGCGTTGCCTTTTCGCAACATGCATGTGGCCAACGGTAAGCTATGGTTGCCTAGGATAAGACTGGTCGCACGCGACCAGTCGATTTAGTTACTAGCCGCCAATTCACTAGCCACTCCGCCACGTTGCCCATGGCCACGCTCAAGCCGCCTCCGCTGCCCGCTCGCTCCGGCGATAAAACTTCCACCGGCGAATTTGAATCGCTCAAACGGCGTATTCACACCAAGCTCGTGGACAAGCTCGATCTGTCGAAAGTCAGCGAATTAGAAGGAGATGTGCTGCGCCGCGAAATCCGGCTCGTCGTAGAGCATCTCTGCGACACCGAAGACCATTTGCTCAATCGCACCGAGCGCGATCGGCTTGTCGAGGAGGTGTTGGACGAAACCTTCGGCCTGGGCCCGCTGGAATTGCTGCTGAAAGATGCGACGATCAGCGATATTTTGATCAACGGCCCGAAAAGCATTTACGTCGAGCGCCGCGGCAAGCTTGAGCGAACCACGGTGCAATTCCGCGACAATTCGCACCTACTGCAAATCATCGATCGCATCGTCTCGAAAGTTGGTCGCCGAGTCGACGAAGTCTGCCCGATGGTCGACGCCCGCCTGCCGGATGGCAGCCGCGTGAATGCCATCATCCCGCCGCTCGCGCTCGACGGCCCGGCGGTTTCCATTCGCCGCTTCGGCGCCAACCCGCTGAAGCTGGAAGACCTGCTCAACTACAAAGCGTTCACCCCGGAAATGGTGATGCTGCTCGAAGGCTCAATTAAAGCCCGCTTGAACATCATCATTTCCGGAGGTACCGGCTCTGGAAAAACGACGCTGCTCAACACGCTGTCGAGCTTCATCCCCAATCACGAGCGCATCGTGACCATCGAAGACGCGGCGGAATTGCAGCTTCAACAGGAGCACGTCGTACGGCTTGAAACGCGGCCACCGAACATCGAAGGCAAAGGCGCGATCACGGCCACCGACCTGGTGAAAAACGCCCTGCGCATGCGGCCCGAACGAGTCATTATCGGCGAGTGCCGCGGCGCAGAAACGCTCGACATGCTGCAAGCCATGAACACGGGCCACGAAGGCTCGATGACCACGCTGCACGCCAACGCGCCGCGCGACGCCATCGCGCGCATCGAGACCATGATTACAATGGCCGGCTTCGAACTGCCCTTGAAAGCGATGCGCCAGCAAATCGCCAGCTCGGTCGATCTCATTATTCAGGCCAATCGACTGCAAGGCGGCGTGCGCAAAATTACGCATATCACCGAAATCGTCGGCATGGAGCAGGACACGGTGGTGATGCAGGACATCTACCACTACTGCCAAGACGGCATCGACGAAACCGGCCGCGCAGTGGGCCGATTTGAAGCCACTGGAATTCGCCCCACGTTTATGGATCACTTGGAACAAGCCGGAGTGCGACTGCCCGCCAGCGCGTTCCGCCAACGCACTATGCTGCAAGATTGATCGATCGTCCGTGGTCTGTGGTCAGCCGTCTGTTGCGAATCCGACGACCACCGACCGCTGGCAAAGAACATTCAACCACCGATCGTCGAGTCGCTGCTTACCCATGTCTCCACTATTAATTTCCCTTGCCGCCTTTTTCGGCGTTGCCGCACTGGTCGGCGCCGTGGCGATGATGTTTCGCGGCAGCGAAAGCTCGCGCGCGGAGGAACGGCTGGCATTTATCGCGGCCGGCAAAGCGAGCGGTGCCAAGGCAAGTATTGTCGAGAGCGGCGTTTTGGCGCAACCGCTCGACTCGACTCAAGGCGCCATCGCGGAGTTTCTGGCGAAGTTCCGCAATTTGAGCTTGCTGTTCGAGCAGGCCGATACCAATCTCACGCCGCCGAAATTCTTGATCATTACCGCGTGCATGGCTGCGGCCGGCGCCGTCGCCGGAGCGGCGACGCGCGTCAATGCGGCGATCGTTCCGGCGTTCGCGATCCTCACCGGCATCTTACCGATGTTGTGGCTCATTTTGCGGCGTCGCAAGCGACTGCGGAATTTCGCCAAACAACTCCCCGACGCTTTGGAGTTGATGGCCCGCGCCTTGCGAGCGGGACACAGCTTGTCGGCTGGTTTTCACCTGGTCGCCGAGGAAATGTCGGAACCGATCAACGTGGAATTCAACCGTGTACACGAGGAACAAAACCTCGGCATCGCCATGAACGACGCCCTGCAAAGCCTGACGGAGCGGGTTCCAAATCTCGACTTGCGATTCTTTGCCACCGCGGTGATCTTGCAGAAGCAGACCGGTGGCGATTTGGCCGAGATTCTCGACAAAATCGGCCACCTGATTCGCGAACGGTTTCAGATTTGGGGCCAAGTGCAAGCCCTCACGGGTGAAGGCCGGCTGTCGGGTATCGTGCTGCTGGCGCTACCGCCGCTGCTGTTCATTGCCGTGTGGTACTTGAACCCCGATTATGTTGCCGTGCTATTCACCGATCCGATCGGCAAGAAAATGCTCGCCGGCGGCGTGGTGATGCAGATTTTAGGTGCATTGGTAATCAGAAAAATTGTGAATATCAAAGTGTAACGCATGGGTCGCGCGACTCGATGCGTGAAAGGAATGGTCTTTCCAGTCATTTGTTTCAATCTTGGCAATCACGATCCAAATTGATTGTCAGTGCTGACGCACAATCGATGTGCGCGACCGACTGCTATGAATAACGCATCCATCATCGTCGCTGCCGCCCTGATTAGCTGGGAAAAATTGGTTCCGTTCGCTGTCTTCGGGCTGTTTGCCGTCGCGGCGTTCTGGATGTTGGAAGTCGTCGCCGGGCGGCCGACCCGAGTACACGAACGACTCGATGAACTGAAAAATCCGCTCGCACGCCGCCGAGACGTCGTGGCAGGCAAAGGAAAAAAAGGAGACACGATGTCCAAGGTGTTGGAAAAGGCGTCTCCCGTGCTGTCGAAACCGTTACAGCCGAAAAGTGAAGGCGAAACCAGCAAGCTCCGCCGAAAATTGTCGCAGGCCGGATTTCGTGGCGACGGTGCTGCGACGATGTTCCTCGGCCTCAAGTTCGCCGGCCTGATTGCCGGCTTGTTTTTGGGTGGCGGAGGCACGCTGATCGCCTACGGCGCGGGTAAAAATGCACTGATGTACACAGTGTGCATCGCGGCTTTTTTGTTCTATTTGCCCGATCTGGTTGTTTGGTTCATGGGACGCGGTCGCAAGCAGCAGATATTTCTCGGTCTGCCCGATGCACTCGATCTGCTCGTGGTGTGCGTCGAGGCCGGACTGGGGCTCGATCAGGCGATGCGGAAAGTCGCCGAAGAAATGAAGCGCACCGCGCGCGTAATTTCCGAAGAATTCAGTTTGTGCAATTTCCATTTGCAAATGGGTAAGGCCCGCACCGAAGTGTTGCACGACCTGGGCGAGCGCACCGGCGTCGACGACCTCCGTAGCCTGGCCGCGATTCTGATTCAAGCCGACAAATTCGGCTCCAGTGTTGCGCAAGCGTTACGCGTGCAAAGCGACGCGATGCGAACGCGAAGACGTCAATTGGCGGAGGAAAAGGCGGCAAAAACCGCGGTTAAGCTTATCTTTCCGCTGGTGATCTTCATCTTTCCAGGCATTTTCGTCGTACTCGTTGGCCCTGCGGCAATCACGATGGTTCGCGAAATGTTCCCCGTCATGGGAGCGCGATAGAGATTTCAGGGTTCGCTGCGAGTCTCGGACGACCGATGCTTCGCTTGTGCGCTCGCAAGATGCGAAACACGAAACATCCCCTGTTAAACTCTGCCGATTATTCCGTGGCTACCGATTGATCTTGCCACTGCGGAGTCTGCGGCATTTTCCTGCCGATAGGCCATGATGGCCGACAATCGTCGTGCAACCGAGTCTCGCTCAGGCGTGTGGATTTGAGGGCGGATCGGCCTTCGCCAGAATATCGACGCGAGTCTCGTAGAGACTCGGCTACTTGGACAGGAGATGCCTTTATGGCTTGCCGCATCGTGCTAGCATTCGTGGTTTGGTCCGCTGCCGTCGCAACGGGATCGGCCGCCGATTGGTTTACCGATTGTTGGCAAAATTTCTGGACCGACTGGCATCGCAACAATTGCTGGCCCGAGCCGTTCGTCTATCCTGACCGTGCTAGCGTCTGGTGCGTGTACGACGCCCAGGTGGCGAAAGGCTGGCAGATGCAAAACTTGCTTGGTCCGGCACATTTCGATCCCAGCGGCGACAAACTCTCTCCTGCGGGGATGGCCAAACTGCGCACGATCTTAACGCAACCCCCACCAGACTTCCGCACCGTGTTTATTGAACGAGCCTGGACCCAAGAAGCCACCGCCAAGCGGCTGGACGCCGCACAGCAAGCAGTCGCTCAATTAGTCCAAGGCCCCATGCCGGAAGTGCTGGTTTCCGATTCGCAAGTGTTGGGCACGCCGGCGGAGTACGTCAACGCCGTCAAGAACAGCTACTATCAGAACTTGCCGGCCGTCAAACTGCCGCCGCCGCAATCGATCGACGTGGGGAACGCGAACTAGCCTGCAATTCTCACTGCTCCTATAGAAAAAGGCTGCCCGACTTGGCATAAGCTGTTGGCGGTGTGGTGGAACCTCTGGACCACGCCCAATACGACGCCTTCGGCAACCGGCTGAATACGCTCACCGTCGATCAGCGATTCAGCGTGTTGTGAGATTCGAGGTCACGTCCAGCAGTTCAGCAAGCCACGGCTTGGAGAGAAGTCAACGAAGTAGGTCTTCACTATTTCGCCTTTCGACGTTTCACGCCCCAGCACCATTGGACTTGTGTTCGATTCGAGTCTCAAAATTCTGAAAATCGAACCCAAACTCTTTATCTTGGGTTAGCCTTAACACGCCACTTCTGCCACTTCTGGTTACGGTAAACTCGGACTTGCCATTCCCGCCGGTTTCCCTATAATCGATTGAGGATTCCAAGCCCTCATCATAAGCTTGGAGGCTGCAATGGAGCCGATGTATCGGTCGCCCTACTGCGCGGTGCATCGAATCCGTGTACTTGTCGAACCGTGACGATGGTCTGATCGACTGCGATGCAATTCTTTCGAGCAATTACGTTGTCGTTTTTAGTGTTTGCGCTAGCGGTGAACCCGCTGGCGGCGGCACTTTTGCCTTGCTGCTGCTATAGCAATGGCGTTCGTTCCAAATGTTCGGATTGTCAGGCAACTGAAAATAAGGAATCGGTTGCTGAAAAAACCGAGACCAATGGCTGCCAATCGTGCGATCGGTTGTGCTGCGGTAAGGCGAAGGCGGCCCAATCCGCTGAAACCCAACCGACTCATTGTACGTGTGTGAAATTATCGCCGCAGGTGCTAGTTCGCGATAAACTCACGCAAACGTCCCTAGATCACTTTTTTGGGCTGACGGCGCACTTGGCAGCGACTGTCGATCGAGTCGCCGAGGCCAAGTGTAGTCTGTTAATCGATCGGGCGAAAACTCCCACGGGCCCGCCGCTGCTGGCCCTCTATTGCATTTGGTTGAAATGACTCGCTTCAACTGCGCTTTTAGATCAGTTCGTCAGGTGAGTTCTCAACCATTTTTTCTCTAAGGAGTTTTTCCATGAAGCGTTTATCTGTGATCGCCCTACTCTTGGTAGCGGCGATGGGGCTGACGTACGCATTTGCCTTCGCCGGCAATCGCGTTTCGAGCAATTTGGCTAAGGCCGAATGCGGTTGCGTCGATTGTGCCTGCCCCAATTGCGATGGCACATGCTCTTGTGTCGATTGCGAGTGCGGGAGTTGCGGCTGCAAAGCGGCGACGACAACCGCCGCGGCGTCCTGCTGCTCGAAGCCGCAGGCGTCGTGCTGTGATACTCTGATCGCGCCAGCCGTAGCGGCGACTGCTGCCGCCACTGCTGCCGATTGCGGATGCGAAGACTGCAAGTGCCCCAATTGCAACGGCGAGAGTTGCTCTTGCGATGTCTGCAAGTGCGGCAAGTGCGGCTGCAAGAAGTCGTAATCAATGAAGATCACGACGATTGTCAAGTACGGCGGGGGCGGCATTACGACGCCCCTGCTTTTTTCAGAGACTTCTCACGCTTGGCCAAGCGGAAAGTAGTGCGCTTGCGCCTTATTTTTCTGCTCGGCTGCAATTAGACCTGAGCATCGCTTTCCATTTTCACCAATCCAAGAAAGCAAGCACTCGACCGCCATAGAAACTGTCGTTCTACATTTTGCTTTTTCATTCTCCCAGCATCTTCCCCAGCAACTCCATTGGCAGCCCAACGACATTCGACTCGCTCCCCTCGACGATTTGCAACCAGCCGTGGCGGTCTTGATAGCCGAACGCCCCCGATTTACCTTCCCACAGATACGATTCCAAGTATTCGTCGATCTGTGCGTCGCTGAGAAAATCCATTCGCAACCGCGTCACCGCCACGCGCGTCTCTGGCGGCCGGTCGGGATAATCCCACACGCACAACCCGGTCAGAACGCGATGTTCCCGACCCCGAAGCATTTCCAGCATTCTCCGGGCAAGATTCACGTCAGGCGGCTTGCCGAGAATTTGGCCGTCGCACTCGGCGACCGTATCGCAGGCCACGATCATGCTGCGGCCGACCCTTTGTGCCACGTCGGCCGCTTTTGCATAAGCCAGCCGGGCAACCAATTCGGCTGGACTTTCTCGGCTGCACGCCCCGTTGCATTCGACCGACTCGTCCGCGGGAACCACCTCGAACTCGTATCCTGCCGCGGCCAACAATTCCCGCCGACGCGGCGAGCGGCTGGCTAAAATTAGCGTGCGTGGAAAGGGAGGCTGCATCAATGGCATTCCACGAATCTCGACCACTCGTCCATTCAAAGTTCAACTCCCGAGCGCGGCAATCGCTGCACGAATTTCCTCGACATGCGCGTTGGCCGCCAGCGGTTCGCCAATGGCGACGAACGTGCGGCCGTCGGATTTCCAACCGGCTTCGGGATGAATCGGGTTCTCGCCGCAGTAAACCGGCAAGATGCCGGCCGGAACTTTGTTGCGGAGTTCAGCCAGCAAGTGCTCGCCGGAAAACTGCTGTCCGTGGTCGCCGACATAGCCATCTTCAAGACTAAGGCCGAGAATATTGCCTTGCCCCAGGGTAACCAAACCACGTGCCAGCGCATGATCTTCTTCGGCCAGGCGAATCTTTGGACCCGCGGCGATCATTACCCCATTCCGTACAGCCAGACTGCGCAAAAAATCGTCGCCGCCCGTATCGTGCGGCGCCACAAATCGCGCAAAGCGGTCCAAGGTCGATACTACCAATACCCAATGATTAAAGTCGCGGCAGTTGCTTACCAAGATCACTTGGCCGTTGGCCGGAATGTTGTCAAGCCCAAGTGCTTGTAAATGTCGACGTCGCGACGAGCGAAGCCACGAAATCGCTCGCAACATGAAGTCGGGCCGTTGCCACCAAAGCAGCAGCAACATGCCGATTGTCACCAGGCTCGCGCCCAAAAACAGTAGTTTTGGAATCTGGCTTTCGCGCACCAATTGGTGCAGATAGGCCGTCACCTTCAGCGGATCGCTCCGCGCATCGGCATAGTGCAGCTTCAAATCGAGCACGAACTGCAAACCGGCGGTTGCCAAAAAGAACACGATCACTGCAATCAGCCCGCCGGTCACGTTCAAGAAATTGCTCGTCGCCACCAGGCTTCCTTTGCTCTCCTTCGGCGCGCGGTGTTGCAGCAGCGTATACAGCGGCACGATATATAGTCCGGCTGCGGTGCCCACCGCGATCAAACAGGCAATCATTCTCGCTTTGTGGGGCACGACCACAGCCATTGTCGCAGTGCAAACGATCAACAGTGCCAGTCCAATGGGCACCAACCCCAACTCCAGCCGATTTCCAGAGAAATAACCTGCGAGCGAGCATCCGATACCGACGCCTAGCCCGACAAAGCCGATCAGCAGCGCCACTTCGAATTCGGTTTTCGCATCTTTGGCGTGTTTGCCAAGTTGCTCCGGGTTCGCCGATTTCTCCAATCCGACCTCTTCGGCGATCGCTGGATTCAATTTGATCGCGCGCTGGACTTCTTCCTTGGTTTCGCCTTGAAACAACAGCGTCTGCCGCAAATAGAGTGTCATAAATAAGAAAAATGCAATCCCAATGGTTGCCAGTACCAGCGACTTCGATTTCCGTAGCAGGCCGAGATTTTGCTTCATCGGAGTCCACGGTTCCCAAATCATCGGCTTATGCGGCGCGGCCGGCGGAATGTGCTCCACCAGCAGCGAGCTGATGACTCCCAGCACCGCAAAACCGAGCAACACGGTACCGATGATCCACTCTCTTCCCGGATGCAGCACGGTTGCAGCCCCCGACACTTCGATGTTCGACTTGATGAACTCGGTTCCATACAGCCAGCCACCAAACACGGTGCCGAGAATATTCGCCGCGAAGCTAGTCCCTTCGAGCAAGCCGTTGCCGCGAGAGAGGATCGATGTATGCAATAGCTCGGGCATGACTCCATATTTAGCCGGAATGAAAAATGTGCTATGCGTCCCCATCATAAACACGACCGAAATGACGAGAATCGAACTCCAAATCGCCAGCGTATCTGCCGAAGCGAAGCCCAATCCCGCGGCATGTGGCAACAAAAATCCGACCAGCGCGATCGTCATGATAAAGACTTCGGCCAACTTCCAAAACACAATGATCGAGCGCTTGCTGTATTTGTCGGCCAGAACGCCCGCCAGCGGCGAGAACAGAAAAAATGGCGTGATAAAGCACGCGGTCACGATCGAAATCAACGCTTTCGTATCGATGTGGTCCGGAGCGACTTTGGCAAACCGCACCAGCATATCGGTAGCATAAAAAAGCGCCACGATATGGCTGGCCTGATCGTTAAACGCCGCCAGAAACTGCGATAGTAGCAAGCCGACGTAGCTGCGCGATTTGAGCGTTGCCGACGGCCTAAATTTTTCATAGCCCACTTTTACGGTTGTTGCAGCGCCCAGGCTCGAAGCGCTCCCCACGGTGTCGGGATCCGCTGAAGCACGCACTGCCGTACCGGAAATGGTGGAATCGGATGGCAAAGACACAGCAGGTTATCGAAAAAATAATGCCGTCTGACCGGCTCGCGGGTCTTAAATCGGAAAGAACCTGCGAATATAAAGGACCGGTGTTGACACGGCAACTCTCCAATTCTTCCGGTCGTGGTGTCGTTTGCAAGGTAAAATGTGGGCCTCTTGCTCTAGCCGAGGTTTTTTCGCCTCGTGGAGTGAGACGTTTACCTTAAACGATGTCACTGCCGATCTGCCGACGGCCGCGTCACTTGTCAAGAATAGCATAGCGGAAAGACTGCCACTTTAGTATCAAAAGCGGTTCGATCCGTTTTCTTGTGGCTTCCGCGCCAATCGTATTTCTGCGGCGGGATTGCATATACGTCCGATCGTGATAGAAAACTTGACCGATGATCGGTGATGTGCCCTCGGCCCCGATCATTGCCGTTTTCCCGATGGGGTTATCAGGGTATGAAATCAAGCAACAAGCAGGAAAGCCGCGTTTGTCGATGCACTTGTTGTTGTCGCCTCAGCAAGACTCTCCGGCCAGACATGTTGATCAAAGGTCTAGTCGAGCGGCGTGTCGGATATTTTGCTTGAACCTCGAATCAGCCGCTCGTCGATAACGGCAAATAACTGCCGAGAGACATCGCCCTTTGAGCCGACGATCTTCGCGACCGCTTCGCCGTTGCGCGCGAGGACTTCGATTGAGTTGTCTTGCGAGCTGATTGCTTCCGGCCCGTTGAGTACCATTAAGTCGCAGCTTTTCTGCTCCATTTTCGTAATCGCTCGGAACCGCTGATCTTCGGTCTCCAGCGCAAAACCAACGACCCATTGAGTCGGCCGCTTCGAGACCGCCAACGTTGCCACAATATCGGGAGTCTCGACCAGGTGCAGCACGAGCGGCTCTCCGGTTTTCTTTATTTTGTGCTCTTCAACTTTCACGGGACGATAATCGCACGGCGCTGCGACACCAATTAAACCATCGCAATTGGAAAAAACTCGCTCGCAAGTCGCGAGCATCTCTTCCGTCGAAATCACCGAAATGACTTCACACCGCGGCGGATAGTCAATTTCCACCGGCCCACTGACGACGATCACCGCGTGGCCGGCATCGACCGCCGCTTGCGCCAGCGATTGCCCCATCCGCCCGCTCGAGGCATTGGTCAGATACCGCACCGGATCGAGATGCTGTCGCGTGGGTCCGGAAGTAATGAGAATGCGGGCCACGGCGTATGCGTTACTGAGTCTGTTTCAAAGCAGCGTCGATTGCCGCGCGTATCTTCTCTGGGTCCGCCATCCGCCCTTTCCCATGATCGCGACAACTCAACCAGCCATCCTCGGGATCAACGATCTTCACGCCGTCGGCCAACAACTGGGCGAGACTCCTTCCCACCGGCGACTTGGCCCACATTTGCGAGTTCATGGCCGGGGCCATGACAACGGGGCCGTCAAATGCCAAATAGAGCGTGCTCAGCAGGTCGTCCGCTAGTCCAACGGCTGCCTTCGCCAAGAAGTTGGCAGTCGCCGGAGCGATACACAACACTTCGGCGCGTCGCGCCAGTTCAATATGTGCTCCGAGTGGAAAATCTCCCTCGCAAAACATGTTGCGTGGAACTGGCCGACCGGTGAGGGCTTCAAAGGTGGATGCACCAATGAATTGGCGTGCTGAGTCGGTAAGTACTACCGTCACATCGGCGCCGTTCTGGACTAACTTGCTGACTAATGCCGCCGTCTTGTAGGCCGCAACCCCGCCGGTCACACCGATGAGCAGTTTACGGCCTTGCATAGACTATAGATCCGACAAATCGAGTTCCGGCGGCCCGCCGATGCCATCTTCTTCGCCGGCAATCTGAACCTTGGCCTCGGCATCGAGGTAGATTTTGTCTTCAATGATCTCGCGGACGACAATCTCGAGCTTGTTGTCCGATTCCAACTCAACAAGCTGTCGGCTACCGGCGTTCAGCGCAACCAACCGCTTTTGAATGAGGGTCGAAAGCTTGAACCGCCCCCCAACTTTGTTGACGATCTCTTCTTCCTTCAGTTCTTCGAGCATGCTCAGCAACCCTCCGAATGTTTCAAAATCTCAAGGATCTTATCGACCGCCTGATCGACGGTTTTATTCGTTACCTGGTATCGATAGAGGTCGGCTGCGGCCAATTCCTGGCGAGCAATTTCGAGCCGCCTCTGTAAGCTCGCTTCGTCTTCCGTTCCTCGGGCACGCAATCGGCGTTCCAATTCGTCAACCGATTCGGGCCGGACGAAGATGGTGAGGGCGTCGGGGTGCCGCTTCAGAACCGACCGAGTGCCCTCCACATCAATCTCTAAGACTACCCATTTTCCTGCCGCAAGTCGAGGCCCAACTTCACTTTCCAGCGTGCCGTACCAGACACCACGATTGAAGACTTCGGCACATTCCAGGAATTCGCCCCGTCTTCGACGGAGGGCGAATTCATCTTGGGTGAGGAAATGATAATCCTCGTCATTCACCTCCCCAGGCCGAGGCGGCCGGGTGGTTGCCGAAATACTGACAACCAACCGATCGCATCGCTGCAAGAGCTTCCGTAGGACCGTGGTTTTGCCCGCCCCGGATGGTCCGGAAATGACGATGACGCGACCTGGCGGCGTGCTGGCGGGCATTTTTGATTGGTTTAACTCGATTGAGCAATTGCATTCCTTACCACGACAAATGACGAATTCCTAACGAACGGCGAAACTCGAACGGCTAGAGAATGATCAAGAGGCCAATCTCAAAACTTTCGTGTTTGATCGATGAATTTTCATGGAAAGATTCGCTTTCGTCATTCGACATTCTGAATCATTTCTCGGAGCCGCTCGATCGCTGCCTTGATTTCGATCACCTCCCGGGCAATGTCCACGTCGCTGCTTTTCGAGCCGATGGTGTTCACTTCGCGGTGCATTTCTTGAGTCAGAAACTCTAATTTGCGGCCGACGCCGTCTTCCGACTTCATGATCTTATCGAACTGTTGCAAATGGCTGTCGAGCCGCACGATTTCTTCGGAGATGTCGCTGCGCTCGGCGTAGATCGCGACTTCTCGCACAACATCGGAGGGATTGAGTTCCAATTCATGCTCGTCCAGCGCTTTACGAACTCGTTCAGCGAGCCGCGATCGGTAGACTTCCAACACGAGTGGCGCTCGACCGGCAATTTTCTTGACGGCTTCACCAATGGTTCGACAATTCGTCGCCAAATCGTCGGCCATCGCCCGGCCTTCTTGCCGTCGCATGTTGTCGAGATTCGCTAGCGCTGTCTTCAGCGTCTGCTGAATCGCCGGCCAATCGGCCGCGGCCATGCTGGGATCCGAATGCCGTTCGTTCACCACGCCGGGCAGCGGCAACAGGCTTTCGACGGGAATTTCTCGTTTTTCCCCCCAGTTCGCCTGCAACGCTTGAAGTTGCTTGCGGTAGCCTTGCACTACGGCGGCGTTGACCGAGTAATCCTCCTCCGCCGTCTCTCGATCGACCCGCAGATTCACTTGTACGGTGCCGCGTTTAATCTGCTCTCGAATCAGCGACTCGACCTGCGATTCCAAAGCCGCGTAGCCTTCGCCCGAGCGCATCGAAAACTTGAAGTACCGATTGTTGATAGTGCGCACCTCGATTGCCACCGCCAAACCGTCGGCCTGCTGATGGGCTTCTCCAAAACCGGTCATGCTCAAGAGCAAAGAACACTCTCCTGCGAGTAAACTAACCGAGCGCGATCGAGCAAAGCAAATCAAGTCGGCGTCATTAAAACGGGCCGGGATGAGATAGAAATGATCGAATCTACCATTGAATGTCCAGCTATTTCTTGTCCGTTGTCGATGTTGCTTCTCCGTCAGGTCTTGTGCCGCCAGTCGCAGGGACGTCGTCAGCGGTTTTTGCTGGCGCGGCAGAGCCGCTATCGTTGGCTGGTGATGCCGCTGCGCCACTGCCGGCAGACTCCTTTGAGAGCGACGACTTGTCGCCTGGTTTCGTCTCCAAGCCCGACTCTGAATTGCTCGGTGATGTAGTCGCTGAGCTGCCGCCGGTTGCTACTTTGCTGCCGCCGCCGCTCATCACTTTCACCGACAAAATCAACAAAAAAATCCAAAAAGCAGCTGTCCAAATGGTGACTCGCGTAAACAAATCGCCGGCTTTCGTGCCGAATGCGCTTTGCCCTCCCATGCCGCCGAGTGCCCCAGCCAAGCCGCCGCCGCGACCGCGCTGTACAAGCACGAGTAAAACAAGGAATACTGCCGTCAGGACCATCAAAATGCCAAGAAGGACGTTCATAACGATGGATTACTCCCTAAGTAGATGCTTCGCGAGGCTGTCTTGCGCAGCTAGCGACGATGCCCAGAAAATCGCTTGCCACCAGGCTCGCACCGCCGACCAGTGCCCCATCGATGTTGGGCTGGGACATCAATTCGGCAGCGTTCGACGGCTTAACACTGCCGCCATATTGAATTCGAACCATTGATGCAACTTCTGCATTGTAACGAACTTCGATTAATTTGCGAAGGTCGGCATGCACTGCTTCGGCCTCGCCGGGAGTGGCGACTTTTCCCGTTCCAATGGCCCAAACCGGCTCGTAGGCAACGACACATCTGGCCATTTGATCGGCAGAAACATTGGTAAAAGAGCCTTCGAATTGATCGCGGATAACGATCGAGGTTTGGCTTGCTTCCCGTTCTTCCAAGTGTTCGCCCACGCACACAATCGGCTTTAGCCCGGCCGCTAACGCAGCAAGCAGCTTGCGGTTGACATCGGAATTCGTTTCTCCCAGCAAATCTCGCCGCTCGCTATGGCCGAGAATGACGTACTGACATCCGCTATCAAGCAACATGGCAGCGCTAATTTCACCCGTGAATGCTCCTTTTTCTTCTGGATAAATGTTCTGCCCACCCAGTCCGACCGGCGTTCCGGCAACCACTTTTTGCACCGCCTCCAAGTATACGAACGACGGACAAACGGCCATTTCGACATCGGGAAACTCACCGGTACGCGCGACGATCCCTTTGGCCAGCGCCACCGCGCCAGCCCGGTCGAGGTTCATCTTCCAATTTCCAGCAATAAACTTCGTTCGCATGGCTGCTTCAATTTGTCCACTTAAACTGCAGAAACGCTGAGTCGCGGAGAAGAGAATGATAGAGGCCCCTCGCAAAGGCGCGAAGGCGCGAAGAAACCGGAAATCTTCAAAATCTCTGCACCTTTGTGTCTCTGCGCGAGAAAATCGTCGTCGGCTCTACTCCGCTGGAGCCGCCTTTGCATATGACCCAAGCACCGTCAGCCGCACTGCCCGCTGTGACAGCTTCGCAATCGCCTTTAGCACGCGCCGGTCGCCGTGATAGCCTTCCAACTCAACAAAAAAGAAGTACCCGCCCTCAGGCCGTGCGATCGGAAACGACTCGATCCAAGTCAAATTGAGACGGGCGCGTTTGAAGATATTCAGCGCATCGGCCAGCGAACCTGGCTGATGCGGCACTTCAAACATCATCGCCGTCTTGTCGCTACCGGTCTTTGGCCCCGGATGCTGGCCGATGACGGCAAACCGCGTCACATTTCCCGATAGATCTTCGATATTCTCCGCTAACACATTCAATCCGTGATGCACCGCTGCCTGCACGCTGGCGATCGCTGCGGCACCCGGTTTGTCTTTCGCCAATTGAGCCGCCGTGCCAGAGCTAGTCACTTCAATGGTCAGTGCTTGCGGCAAATGCTTCGCCAGCCAATTGCGACACTGCGAAAGTGGCTGCGCCTTGCTATAAACTTCTTGAACCTCACTGCGCGTGCAAGTGGCGAGCAAGCAATGGTGAATCGACAAATTCGCTTCGCCGCAGATTTGCACCGGCAGCCGCGTGAACATGTCCAGGGTGTCCGCAATGCGGCCGTCCGTACTGTTTTCCACCGGCACCAAGCCGAAGTTGCAATGGCCGCGGTGAACCTCCTCGAATACGGCTGCGATGGTTCCCACGGGCACGAACTCGACACTTTGTCCAAAACGCTGAATTGCTGCCAAATGACTGTACGTATAGGCCGGACCGAGATAGGCCACGCGCAACGTTTTTTCCAGCGCCCGCGAACCACTGATGAGTTCGCGAAACACGCCGTTCAAGCAATAATTCGAGAGTGGCCCACGATTGTTTTCGCGGACCCGCGTAAGGACTTCTTCCTCGCGAGCCGGATCATATGCGTGCTGACCGTTCGCTTCCTTGACCTTGCCGATTTGATGCGCCAACTTTGCTCGCTGGTTCATCAACGACACCAACTCGCGGTCGAGGCGATCGATTTTTGCGCGCAGCGATGCCAGTGTCACCACGCGAGACCCCGTTCTTGCAGCCCGCTCAGGCGGTTTCGATTTTGCCATATTGGGCGAGCAGTTCGTGCCGCGAGCCGAGTGTCACTGTGATTTGTCGAACGATATCCGCTTCAAGTTCCGCGCGGCTCGCGGGAACTCCGGATCGATCACCCGACGACATTCGTCGAAAAGCGTTTCCCTTGTACTTGTGCGCAACCGATGTTGTCAAGAAAGTAAACAATCCTGCTAAGCGGCATTTGCGATTCACCTACAACCCCGATGTTGCCAAAGGGAGGTGAATCATATCGCCATCGGAACTGTGATTGTGGCAAAATCTCGGAAGGATTCCTTGCTTTCGATCTTTCAGGCCCCTCACAGATTCGCGAGAACCGCTAAAACTATAGCCCTGAATCATAGCCCTGAACGGCGCACGTCACATCCCAATTACACTGAGTAAACGCGTGTAAAAAATCTTTGCGCTACGTGAAAAATCGTTTTTCCGTGCCCACTCCCGCCCAAATCGCATTTCCATCGCATGACCGCAAAAGGTGTCAAAATGGCAGCTTGATTCGGGATTTCACTTCTATTTATATTGGCCCAATCGCTCACTTCCTCGACGCAATCCCAATTCCACTCTAGACTTACAGATCGGCCCCGTCAGCCGAAATCTCGGCACGGCCTTTGCTTTGGTCCAGCATGACCCAAAAAGCATCGGTCAAAATCCAGAAGTAAATATCGAACTTAGGCACATCCAGCTCAGCGAGCCGGAAGCGCAAGCGCCCGGAATAGAGGCCATCTGCGACTTCCGGTCGTTTGCGCTCGCGGCTCGCGAATTTCAAGGAGTTTTTCAATGGCAGCAGGCGAGAAAATCATCGGTATCGATTTAGGCACTACCAATTCGGTGGTTGCCGTGATGGAAGGCAAAGAAGCCAAGGTCATCCCCAATCAAGAGGGCAACCGGCTGACACCGAGCGTCGTCGCCTTCACCGACAAGGGAGATATCTTGGTAGGCGAATTGGCTCGCCGACAGGCCGTCACAAATCCCAAGAAGACGGTCTACTCGATCAAACGATTCATGGGACGTCGCCACAATGAAGTGGCGTCCGAAGAGAAGATCGTACCCTACCAAGTCGTCGGCGGAGCCGAAGAATACGTAAAGGTCAAAGTCGGCGACAAGGATTACACACCACCGGAAATCTCGGCCCGCATCCTTCGTAAATTAAAGGAAGCCGCAGAAGCTTACCTTGGCCACAAGGTAAATAAGGCCGTCATCACCGTGCCGGCCTATTTCAACGACGCCCAGCGACAAGCCACCAAAGACGCCGGCCAAATCGCCGGCCTCGAAGTGGCCCGCATCATCAACGAGCCAACTGCGGCCGCGCTAGCCTACGGCCTCGACAAGAAGAAGAACGAAAAAATCGTCGTCTTCGACCTCGGTGGCGGCACGTTCGACGTCTCGGTCCTCGACGTTGCCGACGGCGTGTTCCAAGTCGTCAGCACCAACGGCGATACGCACCTCGGCGGCGATGATTTCGACCAGGTGCTCATCAACCACGTCGCCGATGAATTCAAGAAGGAAAACGGCATCGATCTGCGTAACGATCCGATGGCGCTCCAACGTCTGCAAGAAGCCTGCGAAAAGGCAAAGAAAGAACTCAGTTCGGCCAGTTCGACGGACATCAATCTGCCATTCATCACGGCCGATGCCAATGGACCGAAGCACTTGCAAGTCAACATCACTCGCTCAAAATTCGAGCAACTCGTCGATCATCTCATCGAACGCTGTCGCAAGCCGGTCGAGCAGGCGATGAAGGATGCCAAACTCACCCCATCACAGATCGATGAAGTCGTGCTGGTCGGCGGTTCGACTCGCATTCCGAAGGTCGTCGAACTCGTCAAGAAAATCTTCAACAAAGAGCCGCACAAAGGTGTGAACCCCGACGAAGTCGTTGCGGTCGGCGCTGCCATTCAAGGCGGCGTGCTCGCCGGCGAAGTCCAGGACGTGTTGCTACTCGACGTCACGCCACTCAGCCTGGGGATCGAGACCGAAGGTGGCATTTTCACCAAGCTCGTCGAGCGCAACACCACCATTCCGACCGAACGCAAGCAGGTGTTCAGCACGGCGGCCGATAATCAATCGGCCGTCACCGTGAGCGTATTCCAGGGCGAACGCCCGATGGCCCGCGACAATCGCTTGCTCGGTCAATTTAACCTTGAGGGCATTCCGCCGGCCCCGCGCGGCATGCCACAGATCGAGGTCAAGTTCGATATCGACGCCAACGGCATTTTGAATGTGTCGGCCAAAGACCTCGGCACGGGCAAAGAAGCTAAAGTTCGCATCGAACAATCGAGCGGCTTGAACGAAACCGAAATTCAGAAGATGCAGAAAGACGCCGAGTTGCACGCTGAAGAGGATAAACGCAAGCGCGATTTGGCCGAGCAGCGCAACCGCGGCGAGTCGATGTGCTTCCAGCTTGAGAAAATGATGAAGGAGCACGCCGATAAGCTAAAGGAGACGGACAAGTCGGCCCTCGAAGCGGCGATTAAGAAGGTGCGCGACGCAGCGAAGGAAGACAACGCCGACGCAATCAAGTCAGCCATTGACCAGCTTGAACAAGCCTCGCACGCCTTCAGCAAGACGCTCTACGAAGCCACCCAAGCCGCTGGAGCAGCAGGGGCTGCAGCCGCCGGTGGGGCGCCGAACGACGGTCCGCAACCGAAGCCAGCCGAAGAAGATGCCATTGATGCCGAATTCGAAGTCAAGGAGTGACGCACGGCCGGAAGACAACGAAACCCGTTATGCCCCGGCCCATCCTGGCCGGGGTTTTTTCATGAAATCGTCCGTTGGGAGTTGCGGGTGAGACCTACTCCTGCTTGCTGCCCACCACCGATCACCGACCACTGACAAAAAAACAACAATGGCATTTAGATTCGACAAGCTAACCATCAAAGCCCAAGAAGCCGTCCAGCACGCCCAAGAACTTGCTGCCGACGCTGGAAATCCGCAAATCGATCCCTTGCACTTGCTTGCCGCCTTACTCGGCGAAGAAGAAGGCATCGTCAAGCCGCTGCTCGATAAGATCGGCGTCAATCGCGACCAGCTTACCCGCATGGTGCAAGGGGAACTTGGCCATTTTCCCAAGCAAAGCGGCTCGGCTGGCCAGCCCGGCATTAGCTCGGACCTCTCGCAGGTTTTCGATGCTGCGCAGCGCGAAGCCAGCACGATGAAAGACGACTTTGTCTCAACCGAGCACTTGCTGCTCGCGCTGACGAAAGCTGATTCCAAGGCGAAGAACATCCTCAAATTTAATGCCGTCGGCGAGCATGAACTGCTCGAAGCGATGCGCACCGTCCGCGGTTCAGCCCGTGTGACCGATCAGGCACCCGAAGGCAAGTTTCAGGCGCTGCAAAAATATGGCATCGACCTCGTCGAACGCGCCCGCCAGGGCAAGCTCGACCCGGTGATCGGCCGCGACCAAGAAATCCGCCGCGTCATTCAAGTTCTCTCGCGGCGCACGAAAAACAACCCCGTGCTGATCGGTGAGCCAGGCGTCGGCAAGACGGCGATAGCCGAGGGATTAGCCCTGCGAATCGTCCAAAGCGACGTGCCAGACAGCTTAAAGAATAAGCGCGTCATCGCACTCGACCTTGGCGCGCTCATCGCTGGCGCAAAATACCGCGGCGAATTTGAGGATCGCCTCAAAGCCGTCCTTCGCGAAGTCGAATCGTCGAATGGATCTGTGATCCTCTTCATCGACGAACTCCACACCATGATTGGCGCCGGAGCCGCCGAAGGAGCCACTGACGCCGCCAATTTGCTAAAACCCGCCCTTGCCCGGGGCGAACTCCGTTGCATCGGTGCGACCACGCTCGACGAATATCGCAAGCACATCGAAAAAGACGCCGCCCTCGAACGCCGCTTCCAGCCCGTCTACGTCGGCGAACCGTCGGTCGAGGATACGATTGCGATTCTCCGCGGTCTGAAACCGCGTTACGAAGCTCATCACAACGTCAAAATCAAAGACTCGGCGCTCGTCGCTGCTGCAAAACTTTCGCACCGCTACATCACCGACCGCTTCCTGCCCGACAAAGCCATCGATTTGGTGGACGAAGCCGCCAGCCGCTTAGCGATGGAACTCGAAAGCGTTCCCGGCGAAATCGATGTCATGCAGCGCCGCATTACGCAACTCGAACTCGCCGATCGCCAGCTTGCCGAAGAAACCGAAGAACACGCTCTCGATCGACGCGACGAAATCCAAGTCGAAATCGCCCTCTTGCGCAAGCAACTTGCCAGCCTGCGCGAACAATGGGAAGCCGAGAAACTCGGCCTCGGCGACGTTCAGCAGACTCGCAAACGCCTTGATGCAGTCGATCTCGAAATCAGCCAGCTCACCACGCAAATCAAAGAGCAACAATCCGCCGGCATGCCGGTCAGCGAGGAACTGTATCAAAAACTGTTCAACCTCGACAAAGAGCGAAAGCTGCTCGAAGCCAAAGTCGAGACATCGACGACCGAAAAGCCCGATCAAAAGCAGAGAGCCGTCGAAGGCAAACGCCGCTTGCTCCGGCAAGAAGTCGGTCCCGACGAAATCGCCGAAGTCGTCTCCGCGTGGACCGGGGTGCCCGTCACGCGCATGATGGAAACCGAGCGCCACAAGCTGCTCGTACTCGAAGAACGCCTTCACCAGCGCGTCGTCGGTCAAGACGAAGCCGTCGGTGCGGTGGCCGACGCCGTCCGTCGCAGTCGCAGCGGCCTGCAAGACCCGAACCGCCCCATTGGCTCGTTCATTTTCCTCGGTCCCACGGGGGTCGGCAAGACCGAACTATGCAAAGCCCTCGCTGAAGTCCTCTTCGACGATGAGCATGCGATGGTTCGCATCGACATGAGCGAGTTCATGGAAAAACACACCGTCAGCCGCCTGATCGGTGCCCCGCCTGGATACATCGGCTACGAAGAAGGGGGCATGCTCACCGAAGCCGTACGCCGCCGCCCGTACTGCGTCGTGCTGCTGGATGAAATCGAAAAGGCCCACCGCGACGTGTTCAACATCCTCTTGCAAGTCCTCGACGACGGTCGCCTCAGCGACAGCCATGGCCACACCGTCGATTTCACGAATACCATCGTCGTCATGACGAGCAACATCGGCAGCCAAATCATTCAAGAGATCACTAAGGAAGGCGGCACGGATGAAGACATCGACGCCGCCGTCAGGGAAGCCCTCCAAACGCGATTCCTCCCCGAGTTTCTCAACCGCATCGACGAAACCATCGTCTTCCATCCGCTTGGGCGCGACCAAATCCGCCGCATCGTCGAAATCCAAATCGACCGGCTGACGAAACAAGTCGCCCAGACGGGACTGACGCTGGAAGTCACCGAACGCGCGCTAAACCAGATTGCATCCGAAGGCTACGACCCAACCTACGGCGCTCGCCCACTGAAGCGAGTCATTCAACAGCGCGTCGTCAACCCGCTGTCGCGAGAAATCCTCAAGGACCAGTTCCCCGAAGGGAGCGCCGTGCGAATTGATTATCGAGACGAGGAGTTTACGTTTGAACGAGGCGAGGCGACCCTGCCCGTACCGCAGGACGATTGCAAAGACATTAATTCAAAGCTCCGATGAGTTTAAGTGGGTAGTTCGAGTGCCAGCAGAGTACATCGACGCAAGCTCGAAGCGGCCGGCGATCTTTGGGGCAGGCCAGACGTAACAGGGTACGGGCAATGCCGGTGAGGCTTGCCAGCCGCAGCGTCAATCCTGACCGACGACTCCAGCTTCGGTCTTCGTCCCACCAGCGGTCTTGGACGAAGAGCAGGCTGTTCTCCACCTGCCCATGGCCGCACACGTGCTTCGGCAACCTTCGACAACTCCGCCATGAATGACAGTATACACGACACGGCTGGCATAAAGTCCGCCTTACGCTCAAGTGTGCCGCATCACCCAGTTCGGATAGCTCCTCTCATTATCCAGGTGGGACTTTGCAATCGTCCTGGTGGACCTGCCAGGGCCTTTCACTTTTCCAATTTGACGTTGAAGCGTAGGATTGCACAGTATTGGTAAGGAGCCTTTTTCAAGGAGGTTATGCTGTGCAACCCGCACCCGCGGGGAGTTTGTTGCAAGTTTTGCAGCAGATTCCCGATCCTCGCGGGCGCCAGGGACG